>CBDUEE010000005.1:0-27454 GCA_965366105.1 uncultured Flavobacterium sp.
GATTAAAATTATTTGTTATTGATGGATAATAAACAATCCTTAAAAAAAAATCAAAGTACTGATAAACAATAAAGTCTTTATATTTTTATAAAGTACTCTTAAAAAAAAGATTATTATTCTTATACTTATCAAATAAAAATACAATGGGATTATTTTCGTTTTAAAAAAATTTATTTGGCTTAGCCAAAGCAACAACTCATGAATTAGCGAATAAAGCAGAAAACTTTGCAAATCATTCTAAAGAACCCAGAATTGAGTATTTTGAGAAAGCAGAAAAAACATTGGAAAACACATAGATTCTGTAAATGACAAAGTAAGAATTACAAAATATAAGATCGAAAATAATACGAGTGAGACTAAAACGGCTTTATTAGAGTGTGTAGAATCAATAAAAGAAAAAGCAACTAAAAATATCATACAGTTAGAAAATTCAACAAGCGAACTAAAAATTGATGTTTTAAAGAAAGTAGAAATAGTAGACACCGATAAAAATGCTGAAATAAAAGAAGAATCTACCCTTAATGCCCGAAATAATGTTTTAGATACGGAAAAAACTATTTCAGATAAAACAAGCTAAATTCTAGAAAATAATATAGAGCAAACTATAATAATTAGCAAGATAACCATAAATAAAATAGAAGAAAATCTAGAATAATTTATTAAAAAATAAAATATTTGTATTTTTGCATTTCAAACTTAACCTTCTCTTAGGAGAAGGTTTTTTATTAAAGAAAAATGAATTTAATTCCAGAACAAATTACTGATTATGCAAGCCATTTTTTAAAAGTGTTAATTGATTATTCACCAAAATTAATATCTGCATTTATTATCCTTTTCGTTGGACTTTATGTCATTCGACTCATTAATCGGTTTATAAGAAGAGTAATGATTAAAAGAAATTTAGAACCTACCTTAACTAAATTTCTAGCTGATATTTTACTTTGGGCATTAAGAGTATTATTATTTGTAACTTTTATCTCTAAGTTAGGAATCGAAACTTCATCTTTTGTTGCAATTCTTGGCGCCATGGGACTTGCAGTAGGTTTATCTCTTCAAGGTTCTTTATCTAATTTTGCTGGAGGAATGTTAATTATTCTTTTCAAGCCATTTAAAGTTGGAAATACAATCGAAGCACAAGGAGTAATTGGAACAGTTTCTGAAATACAAATATTTGTTACCAAACTAATCACTAGTAACAATCAGACCATTTTTATACCTAATGGCTCATTATCGAATGGGACCATCATCAACTATTCTTTACAAAACACAAGAAGAGCAGATTTGACCATTGCTATATCCTATGACACAGACATTAGAAAAGCGAAAGAAATAATTCTATCAGTTTTAAAAAATAATTCAAAAATACTAAAAACTCCAGCTCCTGAAGTTTCTGTAAAAAGCCTCACAGATTCTGGCATTCAATTAGCAGTGAGACCTTGGGCCGCAAATGAAGATTTCTGGGGTGTTTACTCTGATACTTTAGAAAACTGCAAACAAGCTTTTGATACGGCAGGAATTACTATCCAACCTTTTGTTATGGAATTATCAAAAAAAGAAAATGATCCTGTACACAATAAAGACACAAAAGAGTAACGCTATAGACTATTTCTTTGTAGCGGTTATCATAAAATCTTTTAAATAATTCGGTTCAAAATAAGCGACATCAACAGTGTCATTTATTTTGAATTTTTGATAACTCAACGCACTCATTTCTTTAGAGGATGGATATTTAATATCTTCTAAAAAAATACAATTTTTAGTAGTTAAAACAGACTTGCATTTTTCAGCACAATCACCAACAAAATAAAGGATTCCCTCTAAATCTCCAAAGGAATCTTCTGTAATAATTTCAGCTAAAACTGCTCGATTTTTTTCAAATTTCGCAGTGAAAATTGCACTGTACACTTCCATTCTTCTCGCATCAATCATTGGAATAATCAACCCATGAGCTACATTTACTTGAGAGGCCAAAACTTGCAAAGTATCAACAGCGATCAACGGAATTCCAAGTGCAAAACAAAGTCCTTTTGCAGCAGAAACTCCTATTCTTAAACCGGTATATGATCCAGGACCTTGACTTACTGCCACAGCCGATAGATCATTAAGACTTATTCCGGACTCTTTTATAACTTCCTCAATAAAAACATGAAGTCGTTCCGCATGCGAATACCCTTCTTCGGCTATTTCTTTCCAAAAAATAGTTTTCCCTTCCTTTGCAAGAGATACTGAACAATTTTTAGTAGCCGTTTCAATGTTTAATATATATTCCAATTTTAGATTTTATTTTAAAATGATAATTATAATTGTGATTATAAAAAGAAACCACTACAAATTATTTTTTATTTTTTGCTTTATCATTATCTGTTTTCAAAGCCACTTTATCACCAGAATTCAAATCCTTAGTAACCGTCGCATAAGGTCCTGTTATCACCATGTCCCCTTTTTTCAAACCAGTAATCACTTCAATATTTGTATCGTCTTGAATTCCTGTTTTTATGATTCTAATTTTGGCTTTGTCGCCAACTTTCACAAAAACACATTCGAATTTCTTATCTATTTTTGGTGCTCCTTTTTGCTCCTCATTAGGATCGATTACTACAATATCTTTTACAGCAGTTGTGTCTGATTTCACAACAACAGAACTAATTGGCACAGACAAAACATTACTTTTTGTTTTGGTTATAATATCTACAGTTGCTGTCATTCCAGGTCTAAAAGGGGAATACGTAGCTGGTTTCCCTTCTAATAAGTCTTTATAAGATTCTTTTAGAATTCTAACTTTAACTTTAAAATTAGTTACTTGATCTGCTGTCAAAGCAGAGCTAGCTGAATTGGAAATACTAGTTACCGTACCTTTAAATTGCTTTTTCAAGTAAGCATCTACTTCAACATTAGCTTCATCACCTACTTTAATTTTAACGATGTCATTTTCATTTACATTTACTTCAACTTCCATATTATTCAAGTTGGCAACTCTTAAAATCTCAGTACCAGTCATTTGTTGCGTCCCTAAAACACGCTCTCCTAGTTCTACATTTAAAACCGAAATAGTTCCATCTGCAGGAGCGTAAATTGTAGTACGTCCAAGATTATCTTTCGCCTCATTTACTGTTGCCGATGCACTTTGTACATTAAAATAAGCAGTTTGTTTGGCTGCTTTTGCTACTTCATAAGAACCTACTGCTTTATCCCAATCTGCTTTTGAAATAATCCCTTTTTCAAATAATGTTTTACTTCTATCATAATTAGATTTTGACTCATTGAACGAAGCATCCGCTTGACTTAGATTTGCTCTCGTTCCCGATAAGTTCGAAACCGAACGGTTGTAGCCTGAAGTATATAAATCTGGATTTATCTTAACCAATAAATCTCCTTTTTTTACCACTTGACCTTCTTTTACATTCAACGAAATAATCTCTCCAGAAACTTCTGATGAAATTTTAACTTCAATTTCTGGTTGAATTTTTCCTGTGGCTGAAACGGTTTCGACAATAGTCATAGGTACTACCTGAGCTATCTCAACTTCGGCACCAATATCTTTTTTGCCGATCACTCCTGTTTTTGATAGTATTACAAGACCCGCAATTAATACTATAGCTCCACCTATTAGGATATAAATTGTTTTTTTAGACATAATTAGTTAGTTTTTGATAAGAGGAATTCCAAAATAGAATTCTAAAATTTTAATTTTAAAAATATAATCGTATTTGGTTCTGATGGCTTCAGATTCTGCATTAGTCAACAAAGTTTGTGATTGATTGAAATCAAAAGAATTCATTAAACCAACATCATACTTTTCCTTGGCATAATTGTACGCTCCCTGTCTTGCTTCTAGAGCAACAACCGATGATTTATAAGCATTAAGCGCACCTTTGGCATCTGCAAAAGCAGTAAAAACATTTCTTTGTAAATCAAGATTTTGCTGCTCTAAAGCGATTTTAGATTTTTCTAAATTTACTTTACTACGATCTACATTATTACGTACTGAAAACCCATTAAAAATCGGAATCGACAATTGTGCTCCAAAAGATTGCCCTTTATTATTATTAAATTGATCAAAAAATGGTGCTGCGCTTCCTAATACTCTAGTAAAATTAGGGCTTAAAACATTTTGATTTGTCCCCTCTACAAACCCAACAATAGAAGTAGGATTAGTGACATTAGGCACAATACCAGTAATTCTGTCGCTGTAAGCAACTCTAGAATTAAAGCTATAAAATCCTTGTAGAGTAGGTTGAAATGCCCCTTTGGCAATCTCCACATTTTTATGAGCAATCTCTAGATTAGTTTGAGCGATTTTGAGTTCAATTTTAGTTTCTAATGCTTTTTGATAAATAACAGTTGGTGATTGTACCAGAATATCATTCTCATCTTTAGCAACAGTATCATCGACTACATCAAAACTTTCAAAATCTTTTAGCTGTAACAATTGTGCTAAACTCAACTTAGAAATTAACAACGCATTTTCAGCAACAATAACATTTTGGTTATTTAATGCTACCGTGGCTTTGATATCTAGTAAATCACCACGAGGAATTGATCCTGCTTTTACTAATTCTTCAGAGCGTGCATATTGTTTTTCATTAATACCCAATTGCTGTCTCTGTACTTTTAGGTTTTCTTTATTAAATAACACTTGCAAAAAGGCATTCGCAACATTCAAAGCAACATCTTCTTGCATTTTTACAAGTTGATATTTGGCTGCCATTATCGAAAGATTCGCTTTCCGTAAATTATTTTGATTTTGTAAACCTCTGTAAATATCGATCCCAATATTGGCACCAACAGAGGTAAACTGTGTAGTTTGATTTTGAAGAAGTCCAGTCGTAATGTCCTGGTTCAAACCAATATTCCATGAATGTGATGCACTTGCATTAACAGAAGGAAGGAATTTTCCAACAGCTCCTCTTTTATCAATTAATGCTGACTTTGAATCCAATTCAGATTGCTTTATTGAAATATTATTTTGTATAGCGTATTGCACACATTCTTCAAGTGTCCACTTTTTGGATTGTCCTTGGATCGCTCCACAAGCAACAACAATGGTAATTAAACTGAGAAAAATTCTTTTTTTCATATCTTTTTGAATAAAAGTGCAGTATCGCTGCAAAACAAATTTAAGTTTTTCTAATAAAGATTTATGTACTAATATAAAATATTTTACTCATAAATCAGTTATAAAACAATTAGACTTTAGAAATAAGCATTTGTTACAAAAAATCCTAAAAAAAGAATTCTTTTGTTAATTTTGTAGCGTTAAAATAAAATAAAAATGTCTAAACTCACTTCTACGTTACTCACAATTTGTTCTATTTTAATCCTCTATAGCTGCGCTACAGCCAACAAAATAGATGCCTTAAAACCAGAGCCAGACGATGCTACACCGATGCTTTACGAGAACACTTCTTCTTTCATAAATATACCGATTAATGTAAAATTGAAAGATATAGAAAATCAATCTAACACACTCTTAAATGGACTGATATACGAAGATAATAACATTGATGACGATGACATCGAAATGAAGATATGGAAACTGTCTCCAATTATAATTCAAAACGAAAATGCAGTTAAAGGTGACAAAATAAGAACTATTTTACCATTAAAAGCCATAATAAAATATAGAATTGGCACCCGAAGGATGGGGATTGAAATGTATGACATCCGTGAATTTCACCTTGATGGAGTTGTTACTTTAGTCAGCGAAGTAAACTTGATAAACTGGAAATTAAATACGAAAACTGAACTTAAATCATTAGATTGGAATGAAAATCCAACGATGACTGTTTTTGGAAAAAACATACCAGTGACCTATTTAATAAACCCAACAATAAAGCTCTTTAAATCAAAAATTGAAAGTAAAATCGATGATGTTATAGCAAAATCAATGGATTTCAAACCAAACGTTCTAGCAGCTTTAGAGAAGATTTGTATTCCATTTCAAATGAGTGAAACATTTGAAAGCTGGCTGAGAATTGTACCTCTGGAGATTTATTCAACAAATGCCAAATTAAATAAAGACACATTCATTTTGGAAATGGGAATGAAGTGCAACTTGGAAACAATTATTGGAAAACAACCAGAAACTAAGTTTAATCCCTCAAAAATAGCTATAAAATCAGTTACAAAAATTCCCCAGGACATCACTGCCAATATTGTCGCAATTTCTACTTACGCAGAAGCTTCAAAAATAATGACTAAGAATTTCTATGGGCAAGAATTTGGATCAGGGTCAAAGAAAGTTAAAGTTCAGAATGTATCCATTTGGCACAAGAATGGAAAAATGATTATTGCATTAGATCTTTTAGGTTCTTTAAATGGAACTATTTATTTGTCGGGTTTGCCAAAATATAATGGTCAAACCAAAGAAGTATTTTTTGACCAACTAAGCTATGTTTTAGACACAAAAAACAAATTGATGCGAACTGCCAATTGGCTTGCAGAAGGAATTGTACTTAAAAAAATTGAAAAAAGTTGCCGATACTCTATAAAACCAAATCTAGAAGAAGGTCAAAAAAACATGATGACTTATTTAAAAAATTATTCTCCTATGCAGGGCGTTTTTATCAACGGTAAAATGGAGGAAATAGAATTTCAAAAAATACAATTAACCAATCAAGCAATTATTGCCTTTATAAAAGTCAAAGGAACTGTAAATGTGTCTGTAAATGGATTAAAATAATTACCGATAAAAAACAGAAAACACTTAATTATTTGCTCTTTTTCATGCGATAAACAGCATAACCAATTATGGCAACAAGCACATAAGGGATTGCCATTAAATAAACAATTCCATCGTTTATCGCAGCTGCTTTGGTTGTATTTCCTTCACTAGTCAATGCCGCACGGCACATCGCACATTGTGCATTTGCAGAGACTGAAAAAAGCGTAAAAACAAGAAGACATAAATAAACTGAGAACTTCTTGGTACTGTTTTTTGTTTTAGTAGACATAATAAGGTGAAATCATTAAATAAACAACCACTCCGGTAACGGCAACATACAACCAAATCGGGAAAGTAATTCGGGCAATTTTTTTATGTTTATCAAAATTTTTGGATAATGCTCTAACATAAGTAATTAAAACCAAAGGAATAATTACAATCGATAAAACAATATGTGTAGCCAATATAAAAAAGTAAACCAATCTAATTGCTCCTTCACCGCCAAATTTTGTAGAATCTGCAGTCATGTGATATGCAACATACATTAGAAGGAATACAATAGATAAAACGATAGCACAGGTCATTAAACCTTCATGTAGTTTTCTTTTACCGTTCTTAATTGCAATAACCGCTGCAACCAATAATACTGCCGTAAAACCATTTGTAGTAGCATAAATTGGAGGTAAAAAGGAAAGAGGTGCTACATCAAATCCAAAGTCTTTTAGCTTAACACCGAAAAGAATCGCAACTACCACAGGTATAATGATAGATACCGCTATAATTAACTTGTTATATTTTTGTTCTAAAGAATTATCTTCCATTATTATTCCTCTAATAAAATATTAATATCTTGTTGAATATTCCTTACCCCTTTTTTATCTAAACCATCGTAATATAAAATTGGATTTCCATATTCATCATTTCTACAACGAATATTACCGTTTTTATCAATCAAAGCAAAAAGTCCTGAATGCTCAAAACCACCAGCTACTTTTTTATTTTCACCCGCATAAAGATTAAATCCTTTATTGGCCAAATTAAAAATATAATCTTTATCTCCAGTTAAAAAATTCCAATTAGACGATTGCACGCCTAACAATTTTGCATGCTTTTTTAGTACTTCTGGAGTATCATGTTTTGGATTTATGGTAATAGAAACGATTCCGAAATTTGGATTACCAAAAAACGTCTTTTCAATAATAAGCATACTTTCGTTCATCTTAGGACAAATCGTAGGACAGGTAGAAAAGAAGAATTCTAAAACATATACTTTACCTTTGTACGTTTCATTTGTTATCGTTTGGTTATCTTGGTTAATTAATTCAAATTTAGGCACAGCCCCTATTTTGAGTAATTTACCTTCATCTGCCGTCTTTGGTTTCACGCGATCAAGTCGTTCTCCTTGAACCGTTTTATCATTTTTAATTCTTTCCACTATTTTCGGAATGAAATAAATTCCAAAAATTAAGATTACAAATGAAATCCCTATGTATGATTTATTTTTAAGCATAAACTTTAAAAATTAAATTTTCCTACTTGCGTTATGATTTTTCTTGAAAGCTGCTCGGTACTCATAAAGAATGACTTTAAAATCATCCAGCATTTCATTACTTAATTCTGCTGGGTGAAATGTATTATAACCTTCTTTTGTGCCTTTTACTAATTTTCTTCCGCGAAGATTCCTATTTTTATCAATGATATATACTTTTGGCGTACCTAATTTATCATCTAGTTTTTCGACTAATTTTAATTGAGAATAGTAGGTTTTTATATCCTCCGGTGATGCAAATACAAAATGCCATTGAGACACATCAGTAAACATCGCAAAAGCATCAATCACTTTTTTAGCATCATTTTCTGTCCCAATTGGACAAAGAACAACAAATTGAACATCTTTGAACTTATGATAGGTTTGATAAATTTTTTGATTTAAATTAAAAAAATTACCTCTATTTTTTTTAAGATCAGTACCCGAAAAACCAAGAATAGTTACTTTACCATTCAAAGTCACTTTACTACCATCTAATGAATGCCAGTTCCCGAAATCAGCAGTTTTAGGTGTTAAAGTTGGTAATTTTGTATAACCATTTACACCTGAAGCAAAAAAAAGATAGGCGACAATTGGCAAAACAAAAAGAACGAAAAGAACAATATTTTTTTTCATTATAATACTTCAATTTTACTATATAAAAAAAGGTATCCGCCATGACGGATACCCTCTTAATGAATTAATATTTTGTTAAAAATTCCACTTAATGGTAGAGTTTTTAAAAACCTCAAAAATATAATCTCCCTCACTTAAAAGAATAAAGAGTAAATATAAAATCAGAAAAACTACTGGAAAAACTACTGCACTTCTTAAAGTACTTTTTTCACCTTCCATGTGCATAAATGCCCATACAATGTAATATGCTTTATAAATAGTAAGAGCATAAAAGACCCAATTAAGTATATTCATACTTAGAAAATCATTCATGAAAAGAAAATCTGGCTTTACTATTCCTAGATAAACCTCTACTACTGTAACGGCAGACAATATTCCGAAAACTTTCCAGATTCTACCTATGTTTGATACGTGTACGTGTGACATAATAATTGCTTTTTGAAATTAAACTAAATAGAAAACTGTGAATACAAATACCCAAACTAAATCGACAAAGTGCCAATAAAGACCAACTTTTTCTACCATCTCATAACTTTTTCTTTTTTCATAGGTTCCAATAAGAACGTTGAAAAATATAATGATATTAATAATTACACCAGAAAAAACGTGAAAACCGTGAAAACCAGTGATAAAGAAAAAGAAATCAGCAAATAATTTATTACCATATTCATTTCTTACTAAGTTAGCACCTTCAACAACATAATGTGCATCACCCAATCTTTTCTCAGAGTCTTGTCTGGAAAGAATTGTTTTTTGCTTTTGTTTGTTTAAAACTTCAGTTCTAATCAATAGTTCAGGATGCGCTTTGAAACCAGCCTGTACTTCCTCAACAGAGTAAGATGGCAAAGCTGCCTCGCTCATAAACCATTTTGCTTTATCTCTTGTCAATTGCTCTCTTCCTCCAGGAATAGTTATTGCGAAATCAGCTAAAGCAACACGATGACCTTCTTTGTCAACAAACTGAAGTAAACTTCCTCCCTTTGTTTCAACAGCACCATATTCTCCTTTGATAAAGTTTTTCCATTCCCAAGCTTGAGATCCAAGAAAAATTATACCACCGATGATAGTCAAGAACATGTAAAAAACAACTTTATTCTTTTTCATTTGATGTCCTGCATCAACAGCTAAAACCATTGTCACAGAAGAAAAAATCAAAATAAAAGTCATTAATGCAACATAATACATCGGAGCAGAAACGCCATGCATAAACGGAAAGTGAGTAAACACTTCATCAGCTATTGGCCAAGTTTCAATAAATTTAAATCTAGAAAAGCCATACGATGCAAGAAATCCCGAGAATGTTAAAGCATCCGATACGATAAAAAACCACATCATCAATTTGCCGTAACTTGCCCCCATTGGCTCATTGTTGCCTCCCCAAGTTTTTTCTTCACTATTAGCAGTAGTAACTGTCGATTCCATATAAATTATTCGTTAAAAAGTTCACAAATTTACGCTTTTTTCTTATTTAAAGAAATATAAAAATAAAAACAAATAAACCCACAATAAGTCAAGAAAGTGCCAATACATTGCACCTAGTTCAATTCCAAGGGTTTGAGTTGAATTGTATTTTTGTTTAAAATGATTATAAATTATAATTAGAAGTGCAATCAACCCACCAGCAAGGTGAATCAGGTGCACAACGGTCACAACGTATAAAAAAGTAGAGGTTATTGAGCTTCCACTTCCTGTGAAATAATAACCATTATCTACTATTTGTCTAAAACCTACGAATTGTAAAATTACAAACAATATTCCTAGAAATAATGTGGATAAAAGAAAAACTGAAGTTTTACTATGATTGTTTTTCATTATAGCCTTTTTGGCTAAATAAAAAGTCACACTACAACCTATAATTGCTAATGTACTATAATAAAATGCTGTTGGTAATTGAAAATCTTTCAACCAATCTACACGTGATTTACTTACTACAAAAGCACTTGTAAGTCCCGCAAACATCATGATCATACTTACCATAGAAAATAGTAAAATCAATTTGTATGATCTCGCCGTTCTAGATTTTTGTTCTTCTAACGTCATTATCGTATCCATAACTATCTTAAAAATTTATCAAATATATAAACTAACTGTAACAATGTAATATATAAAACACTAACCAACATCAAGGTCCTAGCTGCTTTAGCAGTTCTTAGCTTATACAATCGCACAGCATAAAACAACATCCATAACCCCAACAAAAACACAACTACTGCAGCAATAGGCGTTATATACAAACGTCCTGTAAATCCTAAAACAGGTAAAAGTGATGCTAAAATAAGCCAAATTGTATACAAAATAACCTGCAATGCTGTTCCTTTATCTTTTTTGCCTGTTGGCAACATAAAGAAACCTGCTTTTTCATAATCATCATACAAGAACCATCCAATAGCCCAAAAGTGTGGAAACTGCCAAAAAAACTGTATCAAGAATAAAGTTCCAGCTTCTATTCCAAATTCTCCTGTAGCTGCAACCCAACCTAACATAAAAGGAATTGCTCCAGGAAAAGCACCTACAAAAACCGACAATGAAGTCATTGTTTTCAAAGGAGTATAAACACTTGTGTATAAGAATATTGAAATGGCGCCAAACATGGCCGTTTTTGGATTAATTGTATAAAGCAATACAATTCCAACAATCGTCAAAAGACTTGCTACAAACAATGCAGCACTTTTAGACATTCTTCCAGAAGGAACAGGACGATCTTTGGTTCGATCCATCAATGCGTCTAAATCTTTCTCTATAACCTGATTAAAAGCATTAGAAGCCCCTACCATACAGTAACCTCCAACAGCCAATTTAAACAACGTCATCCAATCTAAAGAATGTAAATCGTTTATCCCAAGCATAAATCCTGCTATAGACGAAAAAACCACACTAATAGCTAGACGTGCCTTAGTGATCTCGCGGAAATCAACGTAAACAGATTTTAATGAAAAGTTATTTTGTGTTGCGTTCAATGCTAATGACTATTTGCTTTATAAAAACTTTTGCAAAAGTAGGTTATCAAAAGGGATTTGACAAAAAACAATTCACAAAAAGAGTATTAATACTAAAAATAAAGATTAATAATCAAAATACCAATTAAAGACATCCGCTCTTAGGCCTAAACTAAACCAGCTAGTACTTTCATTAAAAGCAGTTGCCGTATTTTTGTTCGGATCAAAACTCCTGTATATAAAACTGCCAAAAAGTTTTAAATTTGTTGCCGGATTCACCAAATATCCTCCTTGAAAATCAGCAATAAAAATACCGGTTTTATTTCCCTGACCTACTTTTACACCACTATCAAACGGTCGTTGTTCATCATAATCTTTATAAATATTCCCTCCGTAATTGAAATTATTATCTGTAGTATCAAAATCCAATCCTCGAGTTCCTAAAGTTATTTTAGCATCAGCAAAATACCTGCCTTTATGATAGCGCGCAATAGCAATGAATTCCTTAAAATTACCTCCCCATTGATGACCAATACTTTGATTATTATGACCATAATTCGTGATGGGCATACTATGAGAATACACATACGGACGAACATGGTTATACTCTAATTGCAATAGTAGATTATTTACCTTGAAAGCATTGTAATATTTTGCTCCTAACTGATAACCGTATTTATTTTTCCAACTATTATCTCTTTTCTTAACATCTCCAAGAGAAAATTCGTCTAGAATGAATTGCCCATAAAAATTAATTTGATTACTCCATTTGTATTTATAGGTTAGTCCCAAAACTGCATTTCCACTTCTGGCAGAAGAAGCAAACTCCACCGAACGATAAAAAATAATTGGATTTACAAAACTCACATCAAATCCTCTATCATTAGTATTTGTCCAAATTACAGATTCAAAAAAACCAAGATTCAGTCGGTTAGAAACATTCCAACTCAAATAATGGTTTGCCATAAACTTTGTGGCATAAGTCCTCTCAATTGTAACCTCTGGCCTAACATCTTTAAGCCACATATACGTATTAGTGTATTTAATTTTCCAAAAATTAGTATTCAATTTAAAATAAGGATACGGACTTGCTCCATCACTTTCTAATAAAGATCGGTACCCGTCACCAATAAAATTGCGACCATAACCCAATTGCAAATCGATATATTTACTTGGAGTTAACGTCAAATTGGCCTCTGCTAAAGGAAAATCGTAAGCATCCGTCTTGAAATTTTTAGAAATTCCCATTCCAGGAATAATTGCAGGATTACCTCCAGCAGGCTTAATGGATTCTGCATATCGATTGTAATAATCTGCAAAACGACCCTGACTTTCAAAAACGGTTGTGGTAAAATTTAGCATTGTACCTAGTCCACCACGAAAATTAATTCCACGTGTATTTACATAAGTATATGAAACATCACTTTTAGAAGCTGTACCAACTTGCAAATCAAATATAGGATTTAATGTAAACCAATAGTCCTCTCCCTTAATTTCTACTGTGTTTTCATTCCATAGTTTTCTTTCCCACCAGCTCGACGCTTTCTTCTTAAGATCTTCATTAACAGCTTTGAGATTATAATATTTTGATACTTCTGCATACGTAAATGGTTTTGAAGCCGTATGATTGTTACTACCCATTTGATTCAACGAAGCATCAAATTGCGCATAATAACTATGTGAAAAAGGAATATTTAAATGACTATCAAACTCGGGATTGTCAAATTTTTG
The DNA here is from genome assembly GCA_965366105.1 of uncultured Flavobacterium sp. Lineage (GTDB taxonomy): Bacteria > Bacteroidota > Bacteroidia > Flavobacteriales > Flavobacteriaceae > Flavobacterium. The sequence goes on from CBDUEE010000005.1 coordinate 13,496, forward strand.
ATAAACAATATTATCTAATTCCGTAAGTCTTTTTGTGTAGTTTGGTACTATTTTAGCTTGTGCCAAAGCTTCTGCAACTAATGCTTCTCTACTTTTTAAAGGAATTGAAATTGAAATAGTAAACTTTGCATACGTAGGTTTTCCATTGTATGTTGCAGGTTGTATCTTTGGAAATTCACCAAAGACTCTATTAGTTTCTTGAATCAATTGCTCTTCCGATGCATCAACGTAAAGTACTTTAAAAATGCCATTGCTATCCACTTCGAAAAGAACTTTTACATTTCCTTGAAAATTATTCTTTTTCAAATCCTCTGGAACTTTATAATTAGCAAACATAAAATCCTGAACCTCATTGTAAAAACAACTTTCCAATGTATTTAATTGTAAATTCAAACAGTCTGGAAAAACAGGAAAACGCTCTGCTGAGTTCGAAGATTGAACGGTAACGCTACTAATTTCTTGTGCAGAAATAGAAAAGGAATACAGCAATAAAAATAATGCGAATAGTCCTTTGTTCCTGCTTATTTTTTTTTTCAATTTAATATTCATCATTTATTTTTTGACCATTAGCTATCATTTTCGCACCCGAAGTACCTATCCGCTTCACTCCTAACTGAATCATAGCAACTGCTTCTTCATAAGTACGCACTCCTCCAGCTGCTTTTACAGGAAGTGGTGAAGCATTTTCAAGCATTATTTTTATAGCAGGAACAGTTGCACCATTGGGTAAATTATTTTCTGTTTTGTAAAAACCAGTAGATGATTTCACATAAACCTTTGAAAACTGCGCTTCTTCAAAATTAGAAACAATGACATTTTTTATCAAACTCGATAATTGAATAATTTCTTTTTCAGTGAGTGCTGCTACTTCAATAATCCACTTGACCACTTTATTATTAGTCAAACCTAGTGCAGTACACTTTAAGATTTCCTCTTTTACCAAATCAATTTCACCATTTTTGAAAGCCTGATAATTACAAACAAAATCTAAATCATCAGCACCATCTTCAATAGCCCCCAAAGCTTCTTTGAGTTTATCTTCTACTGGTGATTTTCCTTCAGGAAAATCAATCACTGTTCCTATTTGCACAGTAGAATTGGCGTCTAGAATCATCTTTTTGGACAATGAAACTCTATTGGGCCGGATCATGATAAGTTTAAAATTTTCAGCAATAGCCTCTTGGATATATTCCTGAGCCACCAGAATATTTTCATCTTCACTGATTCCTGCTTGTTCTGCTGTTTTTAAATAGGTAGAATCTAAATATTGTTTGATATTCATGACATTTTGATTTGGTAATTGTTGCAAATTGCAACGCACAAAATTACATTTTATCTGAACATAAGTTTCAAATAAAATTTTCTGGTTATTTTTTAGTAATTAAAACGTTCTGATATTCATAAAAGAAACAGAACAAACAACGTAAATCTTAAAAAATAAAAAGTCCCACCGAAGCAGGACTCAAATTTTTAATTTTATTTGACTTTTTTATTTAAACCAAATAAAATAATAAGTAGTATTGATAAAGTTGCTCCAGAAACATTTGCTAAAACATCGAATATATCTGCTTTTCTGGTGGCAGTCAATACAGCCTGAGCTATTTCGATTCCTATTCCAAAAAAAACAGAGAATAGAAATGACAAAACTAAAGGCTTTAAACTATATACATTATTAGCTCGACTTTTTAAAAATAAAAAACAGAGCGTTGTTAATACGAAATGAAAAAAGGCATGCACTAATTTATCTAAGTTCGACACATTCCCCAACGGTACGTTGTTAAATTGTGCCAAACAAAAAAAAGCAATTATCCCAGACCATATTAAGGCGGTCCAAAAATAGAGCTGTTTACGCACCTATTAATTCTTTGTAAGAGTCACTAGAAAGCAATCCTTCTACTTCGTTCATATTTGCTATTTTTATTTTGATCATCCATCCCGCTCCATAAGGATCTGAATTTACACTTTCTGGACTACTTTCTAAATCATCATTGAAAGCAATAATTTCACCAGTTAAAGGAAGAAATAAATCAGAAACCGTTTTTACTGCTTCTACTGTCCCAAAAACTTCATCTTTCTCTAAAGTTTGATCTAAAGTCTCTACTTCAACATAAACAATATCTCCTAATTCTTTTTGAGCAAAATCAGTGATTCCTACTGTTGCGATATCGCCTTCAATACTAATCCATTCGTGATCTTTTGTGTACTTTAAATTTGCTGGTATGTTCATATAAATTGTAATTGATAATTATTAATTGATAATTGAATTTTTCTGTTACAAATGTAACAATCTTCTATTCAAATCATACTCCCATTTTGAAAAATTAATTTCCAAAGTTATAACGAAGAGTAAAACCTGAACGAACATTCGTCAATGGAAAAGAAGTAGAGATTACTGCTTTCGAAAAAGAATGATCATAATAGAAAATTGCTGTCAAATTTTTGCTAAAAGCATAATCAGCTTTAATTTTTAAAGACCATATATTTTGTCCTCCGGCTAATTGATTATTATCGTAATCTAAATAACGAACGATAGTCTGATTATTTCTATAGGCTATATCAGCTGCTAAATTTATATCACTTTTTATAATTCCTGTAGGACTATCAGCTAATCTTGATGAAAAAATCACATCTTTAAAACGGTATCCCAATCCTACTATATACTCTATTCCTTTTACTTCGGTCAACAAATTATTATCAAAACTCATTGATAAGGCTCTATCTTTTTTAATCTCAGTAAGTACTTTTAAAGAACTTTTTAATTCAAAATCCATTCTTATAAGTGGACTAAATTGTTCCACCAAGTTAATATTAGACATAATAGTCTGATTGAAAAAATTACCACTTGCATCTACACCATTTGGTGCTTTATCATATTCAAAATTGGATCTAAATGCATTTATAGTATAAGAAGCTCTATAATTATGTTGCAAAGAAAAACGCTTGAAATTTTGTTTAAAAACGCCATATCGCATCAAGCCATTGTACTTTATAGCCCAGTTGGGAATAGGGAAATTTCTAAAAATACCAAGAGAAACAGCCGATGCGTCGCCTCCTGAATAAGCCGCTAAAAAGGCTGGTAATAACACCGCTTGATTATTTTTACCATAACCCAATGGGAATCCTTCTGCATCTCTATTGATGGGATTATTAATGTCTATTCCTCGTTGAGTAGCTAAACGATTGGCTATTGTAAGTCGGTTAGTTCTAAAATCATCAAAAGCAGCAGATCCAACTTCATCACTCGCAGAGAACGAAGTTTTTATCAATACGGCTGAAATTGAGAAAATACCTGTACTGTAAGGAGATCTAGCATTATAAACTCCATTTGTAACGTCATATTGTTCTGATGAATTTTCTGAAATAGCTCTGTCTAATGTTAGGTCAATTTTTAAATCAGGAAACAAATCAATACCAGCTGTCGCTTTAAACAACTTATTAGTCACTTGAGTAAAACTTTGGCTAAAGTCTGGGTAGTTAGTCAACCAACCGTTTTTAGCAGCTTCGTATCGAATATCATCTTGACTTCCAAACACAAAACCTAATGATGGTCTTGAAGAACCCAAGAATCCTACTCCTGGAGTGTAGCCAGGTAATAACGTACCGCTATTGTAGGTGTAATTCATCTGTACATTCTTAATACTCGTTAAAACTCCAATTAAACCATCAACAAAAGGATTGTTTTTTTCAATTTGACCCGCATTAGTATTCACAATTTTCTCCCCTGGTTTTGGCGCAATCATTTTAGTTTTTGGCAACGTTTTGTTTGCATTTTTAGTTACTCCCAAATACTTATACAATAAATCCATATTGAAAGTGGCATTCAAGTTATTTGAATTCGCATTTTGAATTGTATTTCCTAAATTATAATCCACACCATTAATTTGTATCTGAGACAAGGCATTAGATGTGCGTTGCCAGCTATAATCGCCCGTGTAGGAATAATTTGCTTTTATGAAACTAAATAATGGTATTTTATTAATTGGCAATTCATAATTTAATACTAATTGTTGCATGTGCTGATTTGGATCACCAATATCCCAATAACTATCCCAAATGGTAAAAGTATCAATTGGTTCATTATCTGCATTCAAATAATTTTTCACAATATTACTTGAAGATGCTGTATAATTTAATTTCAATGATTTAGTCAAATTATAATTGAATCCATATTGATAATTAAAAGCAAAATTTCTACGATACAAAGGATCAAGACCTATTCCTTGCACTTCAACTTGTCTAAATTGTTGTCGATTGTACTGTCTTAGAATAGAACTATTAAAAGAAATATTTGAAGGCAAGTAGTTAAAATTAAAATCACTTAATAACTTCCAATAATTACTTTTTTTCATGAATTTACTTGTCTTGAAAGGCTCTACAGGTTTAGACTTAAAAGTATATCCATAATCCACAGATGAATTTGCTTGTTGATCTACATAATCTTCAATTTCAAAATCATGACGTTCTACTTGGTTAAAAGATTGAGAAAAGCTAAAATTTTCAGGATCATAAATATGTTGCTTTTGTTCGGGTTGACGTTCTTTTCTAACTCCGATAAAATTGATACTTTTTCGTTTTGTATAATCAACAGCTCTACTGGTTATATTGTCTTTAATATTTTGATCAGCTGTATTTTCAAGCAACTGTTTTAGTTTTATATCTTGATTGAAAGGATCGTACTCTGGCGTAATTGTCTCCTCGCCTATAGCGTAATTAAAAGGTAAATTTATTCCCCATTTTTGAGGTAATAATTTTCCAAGATTTACATTAGTCACTATATTATACTGTCTAGTATCTTCACGACTACGCTCATTAGGCCCTTGTTCTAATGCCCCAAAACCAATAGTGCTTTTCCTACCAGATGCAGATACAGTAGCAAAGTCAGCTAAATTTGTATCTACGTTTAGTACCGCTGCCATTCCGCCTTGGTTATCCATATCTGCTAAACGGAGTTCATTAAACCAGACTTCTCCCTTAATACGATTCCGAAGATCACTGTTTTTTACACCCACCATTAGCGTTCTTACTAATCCAAAATTAGGATTCCCTTTTATTCCTAATCTTAAACTATTGTTTCCGTCACCTTCCGGTTTACTAGGATCTGAATCTGGATAATAAATACCATCTGCTGGTAAGGTCGTTGGGTCTATACTCATTGCTTGAATCTTCATTTTAGTCAACAAAGCCAACGATAAATCAATCTCATTCGCATTTGGCCAAACTACTTCTGCACTCAAAGAAGTACAATCTGAATTAGACATTCCTCCAGGAACGGTCACTTTTAAAGGAATTTCAATTTGGTAGAAATTTTGAGTAAAATCGTTTCCAAAACGGATAAAACCTACCATTTTATCATCTTGAAGAGCAATTTCGCCTGGTAGTGATTCCGCATGTAAGAACATTTTCAATTTCTTGAATTGACGCATATCAATACTTACATTTTTAAAAACGGCTCTAGAATCTTGCGGCTCTAAACCATCTCCCGACACTCTCAATGCCAATGCTTGTTCATTTTGATTTATTACCGTGTTGTTATTATACAGTTGCTCTCTTTGCACACCAGGAGGTGTAATATAATTTATAGGACATCTTTCATTATTCTCTTGAATACTTACTGCTAGAACATCTAAAATTGTATTATCATCTGCAACGTTTGTATCATTAGAATCGAGCGTATTAGTATATCTTCTCCATTCGCCACGAACTAAATCTAATGCTCCAAAACGAACTGTTACTTCCGAGTTAAAACCTGTCATAAACATTCTCATGAAACGTATTGATCTAAAATCAGAAATATTTCCAATCGTATTTTCAGGTTGAGAAACCGGTATTTTAAACTGTATCCATCGCGCATCTGTAGTAGAACCATCAGGTAAAGTCACTTGAGTATTTCGCACATCAGTAACAAAATTTCGCCCCACATCCATTCCCGGTTGCATATCAATACTGTATTCATAATATGCATTAATGGTATTCATGGTATTATCCCTGTTTATATCTTCTACATCAGGCAAAGTAGTTGACCCTCTATTTGGATCATTGATATCTACCGCAGAATTTCCTTCAGTTCCATTATAATTTTTATATCTATCTAAAATTCCTCCATTTGTATTTAAATAATACGTGTAATCATCTCCAGCTGGATCTAGCTCTGATGCGAAATTAGTGTAAACGGATCCCTCATTAGTATTAGATAACCCATCCAAACCTACATCTTGATTTTTTCTATTGTCAGCATTGGTATCAAAAGCATAAATTAATGATTGAGAAGCAGGAACATCACCCCATAATGGTCGCGGATTTACTAAGATTTGGTCTGGACCAAGACCGTTTTCATATTGTTTTCTACCATCTTTTAGAACATCTTCTGAAATCTCTCCTAAATTAAAATATATTTTCCCCGTATTTGCAGGTGTTACTTGACCGTTTCCTACATAAGGATCTAAAACCCAAAACTGAATGTATTCAACATTTCCTTGTTCAAAATTTGTAGAATTCAACGAGCGCATAATCCCACCAAAATTAGTTGCAGGATTAGAACCTGTATTCAAACTATTATTATACGGACCTCTTTCAGATGGGTAATAACTTAAATCTAATGTATTTATCACCTGCGTTTGTCCTTGTGCAATGTCGGTCATTGGATACAATTCTTTGCTAAAAATCCTTCTCGTTTTATTGAGAGACAAATCTTGATTTGAAATTCCAGATGGTTTTTGAGTATAAAAAACAGGATCGATAGAGTACCAAGCTAATTTCGCTCTTTTGAATCCATAACTCAAATCATTGGCACTAGCATTAAAATCATAACTGCTTTTTGCATTTTTCTCTGGCGTTGACGCTAAACTCCATGAATACGCAGCACGCATATCAATAGTAGATTGTGATCCTTCAAAATCATCTACATAAATAGTTGATTCCCCCTGAAATCGATCTGCTTTTGGCGAATCTGGCTTCAAAAAAGCTATCTCACCTCTTACCGAAAGATTAGAGGGTACATCAGTATCAATATTTGGTAATTTATTTACTAAACGGGTAAAGAAAGGAACCTCAGTAGAAAAATTGGTATTGAATCCAAAAATAGTATTATTAACGGATTCCTGTCCAAAGCTTGATTTTTGTGTAAATGGTTTTTCAGACATTTTCAAGAATGTACCTCCTACCACAAAACTATCCGAAATTTTATGCTCAACATTTAAACCCATAAACCTTCTGGTTTGTTGACCAAAAACAGAGTTGTTTTCTAATGAAACTTGAATAGGAGTATTAGACGCTTGTAAAGAAGGATCTAAAATTTGAACACGACCCAGTTGATAGTTCACACTGTAATCTATTCCTTCTACCAAAACTCTTCCTGCAGCAGTTACAACTACTGAACCTTGCGGTACGTTGAAGGCACCAATTGGTATTCCGTCTCCACCACTAGATTTATATTTTCCTCTTAATAAAAATTTATTTTTATCACTATCTTGTAAAGCTCCTGATTGTGTATTTCGGTACATACTTCGAAAAACATATTTCTTTTGATTTTCATTATAAGTAGTAGTATTACCATAATCCTCCGAAGAGCCAACATTCTTTAATTTAGAAAACAACAACTCTCCAAATGGTTCTTTGGTTGTGAATATTATTCTTCCGTTTTGCGCATCAATAGTTAATCCTGGCATAAAATCAAAAAAACCATCACCTCCAGCTTGAGGATCATTATTATAATTTAATTTATCCAAGTTAAAAACTTTCAATAGTGGCGTTTCTGCTACTTCATTTCCTTTTGAAGGATTGGCTGGAAAAGGACTTCCACTCACTTCAGTAATATAATTTAAGGCTGAAGGATCGGTATAAAGAATATTAAATCTAAAATCCTGTTGTTTTAATTGATATCCTCCTTGAATTTGATAAATATTTTTCATCATCAAGTTCCAAACTGGATTTTTGACATTTGTCAAATTACTTTTCAGCATTTTCAACACCAAACTTTGTGTGATAATTGCTTTGTTTGACTGGTTATTTCCTGTAACCACGGTAGCATCTACTCCATCGTTACCAAATTCTCCCACTTGATACACTTTATCTCCAATCGTATATTGATAAGCAACTGCTAAAACTTCATCATTTGCCAATCGTTGTTGCAATGAAATATAACCCAATTGAGAATTTAAAGTGTATTCATTAGGATTTAGTTTTCTAGCATTTTCTAATTTAGAATAATCTTGACCCTCACTTATAGTTACATTAAAACCTGAATTTGCAGTTACAATTTCACGAATATTAGCATTCAACAATCCAGTTCCTGCGGTTATTTGTGCAGGATCATAATCATTATTTGAATTGTCTGCTGGAGAATCTGGAAGATTATTAAAAATTCCTGCAGAAGGATTCAAAACTACGATTTCATTATCTGGCAAATCAGATGACTGACCTTCTCCTAAATCCTGAAGCGCAATAATATTTCTAAGATTATTATTAGTAGTTGCTACCCTATTTTGTTTATTAGTCACCCAAATTTCAATTCTAGAAATCTGAACTCTACTATCTATAAACGGATAATTTGCTAGGGACTTATCGTATCGGTTTCTAAAGTATTGCGATAAGAAAAAGTGTCTATCATTATCATAATCCAAAGCAAACATTTCAAAATTTTCAATTGTTCCTCCACCTTGAGCAATTAAACTTTTTGTTTGTGATTTTTGTTCTGAAAAAACACCTGTTATTGTTGTTTTTCCAAATTGCAGCTTTGTTTTGACACCAAATAAACTTTGAGCTCCTCGAATTAAAGAACTATTTAATGGCATACTTACATTACCAACTTCTATTTTTTGAATAATATCATCCTCAGAAGGCGAATAATCTAATTTGATTAAATTTTGAAAAGCAAAAGTAGATTGCGTATCATAATTTGCATTAACATTAAGCCGTGTACCGACTTTACCCATCAAACTCATGCTAATTCTTTGATCGAAATCAAAAGAGATATTGGATCGATTTCTTGGAGAAAATGAAGGATTATCTTGTTTTGTGTAGCGCATTCCCATATCTATTTCCACAGATCCAGTAGGTTTTACATCAATAGTATTACTTCCAAAAATAGACTCAAAAAGACCTGACTTAATATAATACCTAGGCAATAAGTCTTTTTTATCTAGCTCACTACCTTCTTTTTTACCATCAACAGCATCTACTTTTTTCTTAAAATAATCACGCATAGATTCTTTCAAGACTAGCTTTTCGTACTCTTTTGGTGTTAATATAATAGGGTAATTGATAGAAAATCCATCTACTGAATTAGTATAAACATAACGATTCGTAATTGGATCATAAGTATAAGCAGCAAGAATACTTTGCGGATTTTTTAGTTGAATTTTCCCAATAGAAAATCCAGTCTTAACAGTATCCTGAGTGACTTCTTTTACTTGTGCGTGCGATGCAAAACCACAAAATAAAAAAAGCAAAAAAATACAAATTTTATGCATACAACTCTTATTTCTTAAATACCGTTTAAAGGCTTTTTAATGCTTTTTTAATAATTGATTCTACAGAAGCATCTGGATCTTCTTTTACAATCTTCTCTATGATTTTTTCAGATGTTTTTCGTACAAACCCTAAAACCTCCAAGGCTGATAACGCTTCATCACGATTTGTATTGCTTTGCGACATAGAAACTTCATCTAAATCATACAATTTCAATACTTTCTCTTTTAAATCTAATATTACTCGTTGTGCTGTTTTGCTACCAATTCCTTTTATTGACTGAATTGTAACCACATCCGAAGAAGCTATAGCATTAGTAATTTGTTTTGGATCAAGGGACGAAAGCATAGTTCGAGCAATACTAGCTCCTATTCCAGAAACGGATAGTAATAATCTAAATATCTCTCGCTCTGACTTTTCCATAAAACCAAAAAGTGTATGCGCATCTTCTTTTATCTGAAGATGCGTATACACTTTTATAAAATCTGTATTTGGAAGTAAAGAATAAGTGTGTAGAGAAATATTAACATGGTACCCAATACCGCCACAATCAATAATTATTTGCGTGGGTGACTTCTCTACTAATTTACCTTGTAAATGTGCTATCATGAATAAGAATATATTTCCAAATATAGCAAAATTAACATGAGGTTAACTTAAAATTACAATTTTAACTATGCCTTTTTACAGATTATTAAACTTATTTTGTTTTTTTTAATTGTTTTTCCTGAGCATCAATCACAGCAATAGTAGCCATGTTAACCATTTCTTCAACGCTAGCTCCTAATTGAAATATGTGGACTGGTTTCCCCATTCCTAACATAATTGGCCCAATAGAATCTATCTTATTTAACTCTTTCAGAAGTTTATAAGTAATGTTTGCTGAATCTAAATTTGGAAAAATCAACGTATTTACTTTTTTACCTGCCAATTTAGAAAAAGGGAATTTATCCTTTAATAATTCTGGGTTCAAAGCAAAATCTGCTTGAATTTCACCATCAATTATCATATCAGGATAATTCTTATGTAAGTAAGACACTGCTTCTCTTACCTTAGTAGCACTTTCACTTGTTGATGATCCAAAATTAGAAAATGATATCATTGCAATTACTGGTTCTACACCAAACATTTTAGCAGTTTTGGCAGTCATTATTGCAATTTTAGCTAAATCGTCAGCAGATGGATTGATATTTATTGCAGTATCTGATAAGAACATTGGTCCACGAGCCGTCATCATCATATTAGTAGTGGCAACAATTGAAGCTCCAGGAGTTTTTTCGATCAATTGTAACATTGGCTTAACTACGGAAGGATAACTTCTAGAATGTCCTGTTACCAGAGCATCTGCTTCACCTTCGTTGACCATCATTGCAGCAAAATAATTTCTTTCACGCATTAATTTCTGCGCATCTAGAAAAGAGATTCCACGTCTTTTTCTGGAAGTCCAATACGTTGTTGCAAACTTATTTCTTCTCTCTTCTTGATCATCCGTTTTAGGATCTATAATTTGGACATCAGCATCAAAACCAATTTCTGCTTTTAATTCTAAAATAATTTCTTTATTCCCTAATAAAATTGGGAAACCGATTCCTTCTTCCCAAACAATTTGAGCTGCTTTAAGAACGTCTAAATGATCTGCTTCTGCAAAAACAATTTTTTTAGGATCCATTTTAGCTCTGTTTGTAATCAAACGCAACATTTTGTTATCATTACCCAAACGGTCTAAAAGTTCTTCTTCATACTTTTTCCAATCTGTGATAGGATTTTGCGCTACACCAGTATCCATCGCTGCTTTGGCTACAGCCGGAGCAACAATTGTAATCAATCTTGGATCAAAAGGTTTTGGAATAATATACTCTCTACCAAAATTTAATTTAGTAGCGCCATAAGCAACATTTACTTGTTCTGGCACAGATTCTTTTGTCAAGGAAGCCAAAGCTCTAACTGCTGCCATTTTCATAGCTTCATTTATTGTTGTAGCACGAACATCAAGGGCACCTCTAAAAATATAAGGAAATCCAAGAACGTTATTCACCTGATTAGGATAATCTGAACGACCAGTAGCCATAATCACATCTTTCCTTGTTGAAACAGCTAAATTATAGTCGATTTCTGGATCTGGATTAGCCATTGCAAAAACGATAGGATTATCAGCCATACCAAGCAACATCTGTGCAGACATAATATCACCTGTTGACAACCCCAAGAAAACATCGGCTCCTACTAATGCTTCTTCTAAACTTATAGGTTTGATGTCTTTTGCATATTTTTGTTGCAAAACAGATAACGAAGGATTGTCTTTTGTCAAGACTCCTTTACTGTTAAACATTAATATATTTTCGATTTTTACACCTAGTAAAACATATAAATCAGCACAAGCTATCGCAGCAGAACCTGCTCCCGAAACTACTAGTTTTACATCCTCAGCCTTTTTATCTGCTAACTCTAATGCATTCAATAAAGCTGCAGACGAAATAATAGCGGTTCCATGCTGATCATCATGCATCACTGGAATATTGAGCTCTTCAACCAACCTTCTTTCTATTTCAAAAGACTCTGGCGCTTTAATATCTTCAAGATTTATTCCACCAAAAGTTGGTGCTATATTTTTGACAGTTTGAATAAATTCTTCAATATCTTTTGTTCCAATTTCTATATCAAAAACATCTATATCGGCAAATATCTTAAACAAGAGTCCTTTTCCTTCCATTACTGGTTTAGAGGCTTCCGGTCCAATATCACCAAGTCCTAAAACTGCTGTACCATTAGTGATTACAGCAACTAAATTTCCTTTTGCGGTATACTTATAAACGTTATTGACATCTTTTACAATTTCTAGACACGGCTCAGCTACACCAGGAGAATAGGCCAAAGATAAATCTCTTTGCGTTGCATATTTCTTAGTGGGAACTACTTGAATTTTACCAGGAGTTGGCTTTGCGTGGTATAATAATGCTTCTCTTCTTTTACTATTTTTTTCCATTGTTATTAGATTTTATTCTAGTTTACAAAGATAGAAGACTTGCTTTAAAAAGTTACCTTTTATCCTTTTCTTTTATAAAATCATACAATTAATAGTAATTCAGAATAAAAATAGTTGTAAAAAAAAAGACTATTTTTAATGTTTTCCTTTCAAGATTATTGTGTAATATATGAGTTTAAATGTTGAATTGTATCTTTCTGTACTGCAATTATAGCTTTTACTACATCGCTGATTGATATAATTCCGATAACAATATTATTTTCCAAAACAGGCAAGTGACGCACTCGTTTTGTACTCATTAATTCCATACAGAACTCTAAATTATCCGAGGGATTTACAGTCACAACATCAGTTTCCATTATCTCATGAACAAAAGCTTTCTTTGAAGACTTAGATTTCAAAACGATTTTTCGCGCATAATCTCTTTCAGATAAAATCCCTTTCAAAACTGTATCTTCAATAATAAGTATTGCTCCAATATTTTTTTCGCTCATTACCACCAATGCCTCATAGACAGTATGTGTAGAAAGTATAGAATAAACATCCTTCCCTTTTGTGCTTAAAATTTGATTAACTGTCATAATACATTCATTTAGTGAGTTATAAAGTTAAAAAAATTATACATTAAAACAAGAAAAAGAACAAAATACTATCAAATTGACAATCAATAAAAATAATTATATCTAATCGAACACTAAGATTACTATTAAAAATCTAGGATACTTATAGACAGAATAAAGCGATTTATAAAAAAAAGAATTGATTTTATGTTGGATAAGAGCAAAGTATTGATCAAAAAAAATAACTAAATAGCTATTTACTTTAGAAAATCAACATTCCTTTTTAGACCTTGGAATTTAGCTCTTTTAAGTGGTGATTTTTTAAAAACAGATTTAAATGTTTCTTCAGTGATTTCAATCCAATCTTTTTTAGACATTGAAAGTAATTCTGGATTAGGATTAAATAAAGGCTCATTATGTGCTTTTGAAAACTTATTCCAAGGACAAACATCTTGACACACATCGCACCCAAATGCCCAATCATCAAACTTACCTCGCATATCAGCAGGAATATTCTCTTTAAGTTCTATCGTAAAATAAGAAATACATTTACTCCCATCAATCACATAAGGAGTAACAATTGCTTCAGTTGGACACGCATCAATACATGCCGTACATGTCCCACAATGATCTGTAGTAGCATTATCATATTCTAAATCTAAATCAATGATAAGCTCGGCAATAAAGTAAAAAGAACCTACTTTTTGTGTGACTAAATTACTGTTTTTTCCTATCCAACCCAAGCCACTTTTTGCAGCCCACGCTCTATCTAATACTGGTGCAGAATCTACAAATGCACGACCCGAAACTTCACCTACTTCAGATTGAATAGAAAATAAAAGTTCTTTTAGCTTTTCTTTGATTACAAAATGATAATCTTCGCCATAAGCATATTTAGAAATTTTGTAAGAATCTGAATTTTGAAATTTAGCAGGATAATAATTTAACAAA
>CBDUEE010000006.1:0-26990 GCA_965366105.1 uncultured Flavobacterium sp.
TGATGATGCAGATTTTCATAAAGTATAATTTGTGTAAAAATAAAAAAACCGTTCCAATTTATGAAACGGTTTTGAAAATCTAATCTTAATATTTTTTAGAATTTAAATCCTGCTGAAATTTGAAAAACTGAATTCTTAACTTGTGCTTCTTTTGAAGCTTCTGTTAGTCCTAAAACATAACGACCTTGCAGAAAAAAGTTTTCTGTAATATTTAAACTTAAACCTCCTGCTACTCCAAACTCGAAAGTTTCGGCATTTTTTGCATTGAATTTATTCTTTTCACTCAATAAAAAAGAAGCTTGTGGTCCAAGATCTAAACTAATCGCTTGGTTTAAATTGATCTTTGCCATAATAGGAATAGACAGATACCCCAATTCATTTTTGAACTCTTCTAGTGCATTTTTATAAGAAGCACCTTGAGTTGAATATAGTAATTCTGGCTGTATGGCAAATCCATCAGTTAATTTTAGTTCAGTTATTAAACCTACATGATAGCTTGTAATAGCATCAGTGTTGTAATTTGTGTTATTTACCGTAATATCACTTCCTGTTTGATTGGCATAATTTAAACCTCCTTTAAATCCAAAGGTTACTGCTTGTGCTTGCACATTAGTAGATACTGCAAGTAGAACTATTGCGGTAAGAATTATTTTTTTCATAATTTTAATTTTAAATGTTTTAATGATATGTAACTAGTACTTAAAACTATTTAGTTTAATAATTATTGTATTTATTTGGCTTTTAACATTCTTTTTACTGTAGCGTTAAACTTTTATTTATATTTTTTCTTCTTGTTTTGTTTCGTAATCAAATATTTCTTGTTTTTTTTACAAATTAATAAATCTTAAATATCTGTATATCAATATTTTACATGGTTATTTTAGTTTAAATTAAAATAGCGATAAAAATGTATTTTTAACATATAAAACACATAAATTAACAAGATTAATTATATATTTGCACCATTAATTTAAAAAAATATAAAAATGAAAAAAATTATTTTATCAGCGATTGCAGTTATGGCTTTCGGTTTTACAAATGCACAAGAAGTGAAATTTGGTGTTAAAGGTGGAGTGAATTTTGCTAACCTAACTGGAGATGTTGATGATGCTTCAATGAAAGTTGGTTTTAACGTAGGTGGTTTTGCAGAGATTAAAGTTTCTGACAAATTTTCTGTTCAACCAGAATTATTGTATTCTACTCAAGGAGCAAAAGAAAAACAGTCTGGAGCTGGTTTTACTACAGAAAATAAACTTAATTTAGGGTATTTGAACATTCCTGTTATGGCTAAATATTATGTAGCTCAAGGTTTTAGCTTAGAAGCAGGTCCTCAAATTGGATTTCTAGTAAATGCAAAATCTAAATTTGAATCAACTACTGGTGGTCTTACTGTATCAGGAACTGAGGATGTAAAAGATAATTTTGAATCAATTGATTTTGGTGTTAATTTTGGTGCAGGATTTGATTTTACTGAAAACGTATCAGCTGGTGTTCGTTACAATGTTGGCTTGTCTAACATTGCTAAAGATTCAGGTGATAATAAAGTACACAACAGTGTTTTATCTTTATCATTAGGATATAAATTCTAATTTTCCTAGAAATTATTTTAAAAACCTCTCAACTGAGAGGTTTTTTTATGCCTTAAAAAGCCGTTACTTTGTATTCATGGATTGGAATTCACACATTAAAAGTTATCAATCATATTTAAGAATCGAAAGAGGTTTGTCTAAAAATACAATAGATAATTACACATTCGATATTGAGCGTCTGTGTCTTTTTTTGAATCAAAATGAGATTAAAATTTCACCAGTTTTAATAAAAGAAGAAACCCTACAAGAGTTTATTTATAGTATTTCAAAAGAAGTAAATCCACGCTCACAAGCCCGAATGATCTCAGGGCTTAAAAGCTTTTTTAATTATTTAATATTTGAGGATTATCGCGTATCTAATCCCTTAGAACTCATTGATACACCCAAAACAGGACGAAAACTTCCGGATACTTTGACTGTTGGTGAGATTGATAGCCTTATTGAAGCTATTGACTTAACCTCGAAAGAAGGAGAACGGAATCGCGCCATGTTAGAAACACTTTATGGTTGTGGACTACGAGTTTCAGAACTGATCACACTAAAAAATTCAGACTTGTTTTTTGAAGAAGGATTTATTAAAATCACAGGAAAGGGAAACAAACAACGCTTTGTACCTATAAGTGAAATTACCCAAAAATATATTCAAATTTATCGTCAAACTATTAGAACCCATGTTACAATTCAAAAAGGTTTTGAAGATACCTTATTTTTAAACCGAAGAGGAAGGCAATTGACACGTGCTATGATTTTTACGATTATTAAAAATTTAGCGGTGACAATAAGTTTAAATAAAACGATAAGCCCGCATACTTTACGACATTCTTTTGCAACGCATCTTTTAGAAAATGGAGCTGATTTAAGATCAATTCAATTAATGTTGGGTCATGAATCAATCACAACTACTGAAATTTATGTGCATCTCGATCGTAGGTTTTTGACGGAGGTAATAAATACTTTTCATCCTAGAAAATAAAAAATTCCAAAAACCATTTAACTGGAATTTGGAATTTTTAATTATAATATTGAAACCTATGTCTTATTTGGCAATATTCACCGCTCTTGTTTCACGAATAACTGTTACTTTAACTTGTCCTGGATAAGTCATTTCTGTTTGAATTTTTTGAGAGATGTCAAAAGATAAAGTTGCAGCATTGTCATCAGATACTTTTTCACTTTCTACAATAACACGAAGTTCTCTACCCGCTTGAATGGCATAAGCATTCTTAACGCCACTAAATCCGTAAGCCACCTCTTCAAGGTCTTTAAGACGTTGAATATAAGAATCCAATACTTGCCTTCTTGCTCCAGGTCTTGCTCCAGAAATAGCATCACACACCTGTACTATTGGTGATAATAAAGATTTCATTTCGATTTCATCGTGATGCGCTCCAATAGCGTTACAAACTTCTTCTTTTTCTCCGTATTTCTCAGCCCATTGCATACCTAACAAAGCGTGAGGCAAATCACTTTCAGCATCGGGTACTTTACCAATATCGTGTAATAAACCAGCTCTTTTCGCCAATTTTACATTCAAACCAAGTTCAGCTGCCATAATTCCACAAAGTTTTGATACCTCGCGAGAGTGTTGTAATAAGTTTTGTCCGTATGAAGAACGGTATTTCATACGACCCACTACTTTTATTAATTCAGGATGCAAACCGTGAATTCCTAAATCGATAACCGTACGTTTCCCTACTTCGATTATTTCATCGTCAATTTGTTTGGCAGTTTTAGCTACTACTTCTTCAATACGTGCTGGGTGAATACGACCATCAGTAACTAATTTGTGCAATGCCAAACGTGCAATTTCTCTACGTACAGGATCAAAACAAGATAGGATAATAGCTTCTGGTGTATCATCTACAATGATTTCTACTCCAGTAGCAGCTTCCAAAGCACGGATGTTTCTACCTTCACGACCAATAATTCTACCTTTTACATCATCTGATTCAATGTTGAATACCGAAACACAATTTTCTACGGCTTCTTCTGTACCAACTCGCTGAATGGTATTTATGATGATTTTCTTAGCTTCTTGTTGCGCTGTAAGTTTAGCTTCTTCAATCGTATCTTGTATATGAGCCATAGCAGAGCTTTTCGCTTCTGCTTTTAATCCATCTACTAATTGATTTTTAGCTTCTTCAGCTGATAAACCAGATATTACCTCTAACTGCTGCAATTGACTTTTGTGTAGTCTATCAACTTCTGCTTGTTTTTTGTCTAAGTTTTCAATTTTAGTGGAAAATTCTACTGTTTTGGATTCAAAATCATCATTTACTTTTTTAGCTTTTGATAATTCATTTGAAATTTGAGATTCTTTATCACGAACTCTTTTTTCAATTTCAGCAACTTTTCTATCTCGTGCTAAGATAACTTGTTCATGTTCTGATTTTAATTCAATAAATTTTTCTTTTGCTTGAAGAATCTTATCTTTCTTTATGTTTTCGGCTTCAAGATTTGCATCTTTCAAAATGGAGGCTGCCTCTTTTTTAGAATTTTTAATTAAATTAGAAATATTGCTTTTTTCTATTAATTTGGCGATACCAAATCCTCCCGCAATACCTATAATTGCTGAAATAATAATCGTTAATATGTTGTCCATGGTTGTTAAAATTTATATATAAAAAAAGCCTACATTAGTGTGATTGAATAAACTCGAAAAGACAAGTTTTGAGCTAACTCACTGTTCAAGTTTCCTCGCCGAAGCGTGGCATGCTTTAGTAGTGATGATTTGCTCATTCTAAATTGTTAGTGTTGAGTTTACCAAATGTGAACTAATGTAGGCAGTATCTTAGTTTTTGTAAAGAACGTTTATTTGTCGAGATATTGATCTAAAAGCGCATTGATTTTTTTAATTTTTTCAATGGTTGCTTCTCCAACAATGGTATTATCTATTTGCTTTTGTTCCGTTTGTGAGGCAAATTGTAGGGCACACATTGCCAATACATCTTGTTTATCACGTACAGCATAATTTTCTTCAAACTGCTTCATCATCTTATCAATTTTTTTAGAAGCACTTCTTAGTCCTTCTTCTTGAGCAGGATCTACCGTTAATGGGTACACCCGGTCTGCAATCGATATTTTAATTTTAAGCTTTTCGTCCATATCTTATCTTAATCTGATAGTTGTGCTATACAGTAATCAATTTCACGAATTAATGAATTTATTTTAAGCTTTGTATCTCTTTTATTATCATCACTGCCTAATAATGAATTAGCTATTCTGAGTGTTTCATACTGCGTTTTTAGCGCTTCAATCTCTTCAGATTGTGTTTGTATTATGGATGCAGTTTTTGTTAATTCATTGTTCAAATCTTGATTGTTTTTCTCTAAACTTTTCATTTTAATGAAAATTTTTTCGACTTTATTTTCAAGAGTATCAATAATTTCTGCAATTACACTCATTATAACTCTTATTCATTACATAATCATACAAAGTTAGTATTCCTTTTTAATTTTGCAATATATTATTATTTTTTTTGTATAAAATTAGTTAAATATCAGTTTTGCAAATAGTTACAAACATTTTTTTTTAGTGACGTTTTGAATACTTTTTTTATCTTAGCAAAAATGTAAAACAATGAAATTTTCTGTATTTTTTTTATTTTTTAGTTGTTCAGTCTTTTCACAAGTGGATTATCCAAAAGACTTTTTTAGGTCTCCCTTAGACATTCCAATGCAGTTGTCCGGGAACTTTGGGGAATTAAGACCCAACCATTTTCATGCAGGCTTTGATTTAAAAACACAGCAAAAAGAAGGATTAAATGTCTATGCAGTAGCCGATGGTTATGTGTCCAGAATTAAAATTTCTACTTTTGGTAACGGAAAAGCAATCTATATTAACCATCCTAACGGATATACTTCTGTTTATGGTCATTTAAAAATGGCCAATGGCGAAATAGAAAAATACATAAAGAATACGCACTACAAAGAGAAAAATTTTGAAATTGAAATGTTTTTCAAACCAGATGAAATGGTAGTGGAGAAAGGACAAATTATTGCTTTTACTGGAAATACAGGATCTTCTGAAGGCCCACATTTACATTTTGAATTTCGTGATACCAAAACAGAGTTTGTAATTAATCCAATGTTTTTTGGTTATGATAAATATACCAAAGACACTAAAAAACCAATTGTTTCAAGTGTTTATGTTTATCCTTTAGATTCAAAAACTACCGTAAATCATTCTAAACGACCTTTGCTTGTTAATGTTTCCTTACAAAAAGATGGAACGTATTTATCTGATAAAGTAGTTGCAAATGGTACGATAGGTTTTGGAATTTCCGCTTATGATACTGATGATGTTTCGTTTAATAACAACGGAGTTTTTAAAGTGCAGTCTTTTTATAATGGAAAACCCAATTTTGGATATGAATTTAATACGTATTCCTTTGACGAAATGCGGTATATCAATGCGTTAATCGATTATCCGAGATATAAAAAAATGCAGCAACGAGTTCAAAAACTTTTTATGCAAAATCCCTATAATTTGAGCATTATCAAAACGGATGAAAATAAAGGCGTCTTGCAAGTGTCTCCAAATTTAGCTTCGATTTACCGTATTGAAGTCTCTGATTTTTTTGGAAACAAAAGAATAATCACGATCCCCGTTCAATATGACTTATTGCCAACTGTTATAAGCAAGGAGCCCGTTCCTTCTAATTATTTTATAAAAGCGAATAAAGACAGCAATTTTGCACTAGAGAATATGTCAGTCTTTTTTCCTGCAGGAACTTTTTATGATGATTTCGAATTCAATTTTGCTTTAAAAAAGGATACTTTAACTTTACATGATGATACTGTTCCAGCTCATACTAATTTTACAGTAACAATTGAAGATACAAAATCTACTGAGGCTCAAAAAGAGAAAATGTTTATTGGTAGAATCGAAGGCAAGAAAATGAATTACAATTCTACCTATAGAAAAGGAAATGTGTTTACAACTAAAGTTAAGGTTTTAGGTAAATATGCTTTGGCTATTGATACTGTAGCACCCACAATAAATATTGCTTTGCCTATCCAAGGGAAGTGGATTAGTGCTCAAAAAACGCTACAACTGTCTATATACGATGAATTGTCAGGTGTAAAATCATACAATGGATATTTAAACGGGAAGTGGATATTAATGGAGTATGATAATAAAACTAGAAAATTAACTCATTTTTTTGAAGATGGAATTGCCACTGACGGTGCTAATGATTTAAAAGTAGTTGTTACCGATAATGTAGGAAATACAAGTACCTTTGAAACTCAATTTTTTAGAAATCAAAAAAAATAAAACCAATTGAGTGCAAATCAATTATTTTCTGTATTCTTTATATTCTTAGTGAGTCTGACTCTATCTGCTCAAACAGCTAGGATTAGAGGGGTTATTTTAGACCAAAAAAATCAGCCTGTAGAAAACGTAAATATTTCTTTTCTTAATAGTACTAAACGCTCCAATCAGAATGGGTTTTATGACCTAAAAGTTCCTGCGAACCAAAAAGTGACACTTATTTTTACCCATGTTTCACTAAAAAAAATAACAGTAAGTTTTACTTTTAATGCAAATGAGCAAAAGGAGTTTAATCCTGTTATGAGTGATCAGGAAGAGCAAATGGGCGAAGTGATAGTGACTGGAAATAATAGAAAATCGATTCAAGGGATTACTACAATTGAACCCGAAATGATTCGGAAAATTCCTGGTGCGAATGCCGGAATAGAAAATATTTTGAAAACATTGCCTGGTGTTAACTCTAATAATGAACTCAGTACACAATACGCGGTTCGTGGTGGAAATTATGACGAAAATTTGGTTTATGTCAACGAAATTGAAGTCTATCGTCCGTTTCTAATTCGTTCTGGACAGCAAGAAGGCTTGAGTTTTACCAATACTGATTTAGTTCAAAATGTAGACTTTTGCGCAGGTGGTTTTCAAGCTAAATTTGGGGATAAATTATCCTCTGTTTTGGATATTACCTATAGAAAGCCAACCAAATTTGGTGCGGGTATTGAAGCGAGTTTTATTGGAGGAAGCCTTTATATTGATGGAGTTTCTAAAGATAAAAAATGGTCTGCGATTACTGGAGTTAGGTATCGTAACAACAGTCTTTTGGTAAAAAGTCAAGATACACAAACGAATTTTACCCCTTCATTTGCTGATGTTCAAACCAATATCAACTATCAATCATCGTCAAAATGGCAATGGAGTTTTCTAGGAAATATTTCTCAAAATAAATACCAATACCAACCTTTAAGTAGACAAACTAATTTTGGAACCATAGATAATCCTATGGCGCTTACCGTTTTTTATGAAGGGCAGGAAAAGGATAAATACGATACGTATTTTGGAGCTTTGAAAACAACATACAATGTCTCTGATAATTTTACTTTAAAATTTATTAGTTCTATATTTCATACTTTAGAACAAGAATATTTTGATATTTTAGCGCAATATAGATTAGGCGAAGTAGATAGTAGTATTGGTTCAGAAACTTTTGGAAAAGTAGCTTATACAAGAGGAATTGGTTCGCAAATTAATCATGCTCGTAACGATTTAGACGCATTAATTGTCAATACAGAGATAAAAGGATTTCATGACTGGAAAGAAAGCCAGTTAGAGTGGGGAATTAAATATACGCGTGAGTCTATTAGAGATCGAGTGATCGAGTGGGAGGTAATTGATTCAGCAGGTTTTTCAATACATCCGCCCATTATTAATTTACCTAAAAAGGACCAGCCATATGCTCCTTATACGGGACCTCTTGAGCCATACCAAAATGTACGTGCCACTAATTTCAATACAATAAATAGATTTTCTGGTTATTTTCAGTGGAGTTTAAAATCAACGATTGGCACGAGTGAAGTGTGGTATAATGCTGGTGTTCGCGCAAATAATTGGGAAGTTCAAGGCGCTAATGCAATCGAAAAATCGCAAACTACGGTTAGTCCTAGAGTACAATTTGCTATAAAACCAGATTGGCAAAAAGATATAGTTTTTAGAATATCGGGAGGATTGTACCACCAACCACCATTTTATAGAGAATTAAGAAGTGCCGATGGAATGGTACAACCGGATACTAAAGCGCAGCAATCGGTGCATTTTGTTTTTGGGAATGATTACAGTTTTAAAATGTGGAATCGTCCTTTTAAGTTGGTTTCAGAGCTGTATTACAAATCTTTGTCGGATGTAAATACGTACACGATAGACAATGTTCGTATTCGCTATGCTGCAAATAATAATGCCACAGCGTATGCACAAGGATTAGATGTTAGGCTCAATGGCGAGTTTGTTCCTGGAACGGAATCGTGGATTAGTTTTGGATATTTAAAAACAGAAGAAAATAGTACTGATAAAGGTTATATTGCAAGGCCTACGGATCAAAGGTTGAAATTTGGATTATTATTTCAAGATTATATGCCTAATATTCCAAGCTTAAAATTATATCTTAATTTAGTTTATAATACGGGATTACCTGGTGGATCACCATCCTACGCTAATCCTTATTTATATCAAAATAGATTGAATGATTACCGTCGCGTTGATGTGGGTTTTTCTAAAGTTCTTATCGATAGTAAAATGAGGAAAATGAAAAGTGATTGGTTGAATAATTTTAAAGAATTAACTATAGGATTAGAAATTTTCAATCTTTTTAACAATCAAAATGCAATTACGAATACTTGGGTAAGAGATGTTTATTCTAAAAATCAATATGCAATTCCTAATTATATGACAACTCGTGTTTTTAATGTCAAATTGACTGCGAAGTTGTAACAATAAATAAAATAATATAATCGAATTTGAGTTGTTAAATCAACTCTGAATGCCATTGCTATTTTTTAAAAATGATTACATTTGAATTTTAATACTATTACAATATGAAAAAACTACATATAGCATTTATAGGAATAGCGACTTTGCTTTTAGCAAGTTGTAAAGAAGAGGTAGAGAAACCTAAAGTAACGTACGATCAAACTGCTAAAGCAAAAGAACCTGCAAGAACCGACTCTTCTCAAATACAGATTGCTGATTTGCCTATTCAAATGGACGGAACTGATTATTTATTGCATCCAGTAGCTGATTTAAGCATTCGCGAAAGAGGAATTAAAGCACGTTACGGATCATCTAATGTGAATGATTTGAGTTTTACCATTTCTAATTATGGAGAATTTGAAATTACTGGATATTTACAGAATATAAAATTTCAAAAAACTGATTCAGATTCTATTCGAAAGTTGACTGATAAGCCAGTTTTAATTCAAACAGCTACTTATTTGAAATCAGTTGCAGACAAAACTAATAACCAGGTCATGGTTTATACTATGGTTGATATGGATACAAATAAAGATGGAAAATTAGATACTAGCGATATTAAGGCTTTGTATTTAAGTGACATTAGTGGAGAAAGATTCACGAAAATATCAACTGATTTTCAAGAGTTAATCGATTGGAAATTGATAAGCTCTAAAAACAGATTGTATTATAGAACTGTCGAGGATACTAATAAAAACGGGGAGTTTGATAAAAAAGATTCCGTAAATTATTACTACATTGATTTGTCTAATAAAGAGTGGAAAATCATTAGTTATGAGCCAGTTTAGCGAAGCAATTTTAAATTAAAATATCACTTTCTAAATCAGATTTTTCTATAGTAAAATCAAAATCTAGCTTTTTTACTAATTGGATAACTAAGTTTTTATACCAATTCTCCGATTTTGGATGAATGTATATTTTTTCGATCAGTTCATTGATGTTTACATTGATTTTAAGACCTTCATTAATTCGCAAGGGGCTTTCGCCAATGTCAGTGATGATGCGCACTTCACCTTCGTATTGAAAACTTTTCCGTTTGAATAAAAAAGGAAAAAACATATCATCAAACGGGATATGCTCTTTTTTATAATCGATATAATTTACTTCTCCAATATACTGTTTGAAATTTGTTTCTTGAATAAGTGATTTTTGCAATCGTCCAATTGTAGATTGAATGGCTAAACCTTCACTGTTTTGAGTGAAAATTTGCCACATTGCAAACGATTCATACTCATTTATATGCCAACTACTGATTGCCACTTTTTCTCGATGACTTTTATAAAATTTTAAAAAATCGGGATTATCAATAGAGAGTTTTTTTATTTCTTCAAATGTAGGCTCACTAAAAGTACCTTCGTATTGATCTTCAAATTTATCAGAGCGGGACATGAACAGTTTTTGAGACATCAATAAATCCAAAAATTTTGACAAATCGAGGTATTTCCAAACAATGGTATTTGGGTCATCGGGTAGTTTTATGTTTGGATTATGAATATACATTATATTGTATTTTAAATTAATTTTAAAAAAAAAATACTTCTTTCTAACTTTAGTATCTAATCAAAGGATTGCATAGATACTAATTTGTTATAATTGCCATTCAAGGCTATAAGTTCATCATGTTTGCCTTGCTCCACAATTTTTCCTTTTTTCATTACCACAATCAAATCGGCTTTTTGAATGGTCGAAAGACGGTGCGCAATTACAATAGAAGTTCTGTTTTGCATCATATTCTCTAAGGCTACCTGTACAAATTTTTCACTTTCCGTATCTAATGCTGATGTGGCTTCATCGAGAATCATAATAGGAGGATTTTTCAAAACAGCTCGAGCAATTGATAATCGTTGTTTTTGCCCACCAGAAAGTTTGTTCCCGCTGTCACCAATGTTAGTATGAATTCCAAGCGGTAAATCTTTTACAAATTCATAAGCATTGGCAATTTTTAAAGCTTCCATAATTTCATGGTCAGTTGCATCATGTTTTCCAAGAGCGATATTTGCTTTTATAGTATCATTAAATAATATGCTGTCTTGTGTTACTAATCCCATTAAATCACGTAGTGAACGTAAATTCATGTCTTTTATGTCAACTCCATCAATGCAAATAGTTCCTTCATTAACATCATAAAAACGGGTTAGCAAATTTGCAATAGTACTTTTTCCGCTTCCTGACTGACCCACAAGTGCAATGGTTTGTCCTTTTTTTACTTCTAATGAAAAATGTTTTAAAACATTTTCCTCTTCATATTTAAAGTTGATGTCTTTGAGGACTATACTAGTGTCAAAAGAATCTTTCTTAATGGCGTTTACTTTGCTGGTAATTGTATTTTCCTGATCTAAAATTTCTAAAATACGTTCTGCTGCTGCATTTCCTCTTTTTACTGCATACGAGGCTTTAGATATTGATTTTGCTGGTGTAAGAATATTATAGGCAAGTCCCATATAGGCAATAAAAGAAGCTCCGTTCAAAGAATGTTCAATGAGAACCATGTGTCCTCCATACCATAATAAAATGGCAATTACCATAATACCCATAAACTCACTGGCAGGAGAAGCCAGATTCTGACGGTTTCCGATACTATTGGATAAATTAAAAAAACGTTGTGTAGATTCTTGAAAAACTTTGTAAAAATGGTTTTCAGAGTTATAGCCTTTTACGACTTTTAGTCCTCCTAATGTTTCTTCGATAGTAGATAAGAAAATACCTTGTTCTTGCTGGGCTTTTGTCGATTGTTTTTTTAGTTGTTTTCCTATCAAGGATATGATATAACCAGAAACAGGGATGAAAATAAACACAAACAAAGTTAGTTTTACGCTGATTGAAAGCATGGCAATAATTGTAAAAATAATTGTCAAAGGCTCTTTTACAATAAGTTCTAAAATAGATAAAAAAGAAGTTTGAACCTCATTTACATCAGCTGAAATTCTGGAGATTACATCGCCTTTTCTTTTCTCTGAAAAAAAAGACAACGGTAAATTAATCGTTTTCTTATACATTGCATTTCGCATGTCTTTTAAAATACCATTTCTTAAAAAAGTTATGAAAAACATAGCGAGGTAATCAAATAGATTTTTTAATAAAAATATAGTGATAATTACACCAACCATTATAGAGAGTGTATAGCCTATGCCATTTGTTGCCGTAGTTGTTGTAATGAAATAGCTTAAAGAATTTTCTAAATAAAGCTTAGTACTTTCAAAATAAGTTTTTACATCTTCAAAATAATGATCCGTATTTACAAATCCGTTATATATTGGAATGACCGTATTTTTTTTAGTTTGATCAAATAAAACTTGCATCATTGGTATCAACGCCATAAATGAAAGTGTACTGAACAGCGCATACAAAACATTAAAAAAAATGTTTAAATAGGCATATTTTTTATAAGGAACTATAAAGGGAAATATTTTTTTAAAATTGCTCATTACTTGTTTTTTACGATCAAGATTCGACCAGCTTTAAAGCGGATCGAGTCTTTCAGAAAAATTATTTTATTTAATTCAGTTGCATTGCTGCAATAATACTTTTTATTTTAGCGTCTAAAATGCCTTCAACTTCTTTGAAATCTTCAACAGCTTCTAGTTCTGTATTTACACTAATGTAAAATTTAATTTTTGGTTCAGTTCCACTTGGTCGAGCACAAATTTTTGAGCCGTCTTCGATATAATAGATTAAAACATTCGATTTTGGAACATCCAATTTAGTTACCTCGTCTGTCAATAAATTTTTGGCTGTCGATGATTGGTAATCTTCCAGCATAATGACACGTTGACCATTGATTTCTTTCAACGGATTTTCTCTCATATCTATCATCATCTGACTAATTTCCTGTAAACCATCCATTCCTTTTTTAGTCAGTG
Organism: uncultured Flavobacterium sp.; assembly: GCA_965366105.1. Taxonomy (GTDB): domain Bacteria; phylum Bacteroidota; class Bacteroidia; order Flavobacteriales; family Flavobacteriaceae; genus Flavobacterium. Next base: position 13,241 of record CBDUEE010000006.1, read on the forward strand.
AGACTAAATGCTCTTTATAACACCCATTATTTACATACAATTGAAGTAATTCTTTGTAAATCGTACTTCCTTTTGCTTTTGCTTGAGCCGCCATTTCGCAAATTAATAAAGTAGCTGCAACGGCATCTTTATCACGAACAGCATCACCTACCATAAATCCAAAACTTTCTTCACCACCACCAATAAATTCTAGCTCTGGGAAGTCTTTTATCATTTTGGCAATCCATTTAAAGCCAGTCAATCCTATTTTACATTCCACATCATAATTAGTTGCTAACTCCATCATCATTGGGGTAGAAACGATGGTAGAACCTACAAATTGTTTTCCATTAATCTTTCCTGCTTTTTTCCATTGTTCTAATAAAAAAGCGGTCATCAAAATCATAGTCTGATTCCCGTTTAATAAAGTCATTTCACCTTCATTGTTTCTAACAGCAACGCCTAAACGATCGCAATCTGGATCGGTTCCTATAACAATATCTGAATTGGTTTTTTCTGCTAATGCAGTTGCCATTGCTAATGCTTCGGGCTCTTCGGGATTTGGAGATTTTACCGTTGGAAAATCACCATTAGGAACTGCTTGTTCTGGTACAATATGTACATTAGTGTAACCTGCTTGCGATAAAGTATTAGGAACTAAAGTAATAGAAGTGCCGTGTAGCGATGTGAAAACGATTTTTAAATTTTCTTTGGCTTCAGCCGGAGTATCAAAACTTGCATTTTTAATTGATGATTTTACAAATGCTGCATCAACTTCGGTATCTATATAATGTATCAAATCTTCGTTTGCAACAAATTTGATTTCATTGTAGTTTAAATTTTCGATAGTGGTAATAATGCCGTTGTCTTCTGGTGGCACAATTTGTCCGCCATCTTCCCAATATACTTTGTAGCCATTATATTCTGGTGGATTATGAGAAGCGGTAAGTACAATTCCAGCTTGACAACCTAAATACCTAACGGCAAATGATAACTCAGGAGTTGGTCGCAAATCTGAAAATAAATAAACAGAAATTCCATTGGCAGTAAAAACATCAGCTACTAATTTAGCCAATGATTTACTATTATGACGACAATCATAAGCAATGGCGACCTTCAAATCTCTGTTAGGGAATACTTTACGCATGTAATTTGATAGGCCTTGCGTACTTTTTCCAAGAGTATATTTATTGATACGATTGTTTCCAACGCCCATTACACCACGCATTCCACCAGTTCCAAATTCTAGATTTTTATAAAAACTTTCTTCGAGCTCTGCAGGAGAAGTAGTCATCAATTCTTTGATAGCTTTGTGTGTTTCATTATCAAATGTTGGCGTAAGCCATTCATTTACTGCATCTAAAATATTTTGTTTAATCTCCATTTTTATATGTTTTCTAAGTTTACAATTTTGATATTATGACTTAGTTGGTTTGTTTTAATTTTTTTAGGGAGCTGCATCCTGCTATTAGCTATGTTCTTTTATTTTTCAAGAAAAAAAATAAAAAGGATACCACTACTATAATGGCTAGTTGTGATGTCGACTAGAAATAATTCACATAAATTTTAGAACTTCTTAATGTCTTTTTGAGGTATTAATTATTGAAAATTGACTTCTCTTGCAACCTTATAGCGCTCTTCGTTATTTTTTGTTCGCAAAATTATTTCACCAAGAAATCCTGCTAAAAATAATTGTGTTCCTAAAATCATTGTTGTCAATGCAATGAAAAACCAAGGATTATTTGTTACAAGACTATATCGCATATCATTATACAGGTGATACAGTTTTGAAACGCCTATGTATCCCGCGGAAATAAAACCGATGATAAACATTAAAGATCCCATGGCACCAAATAAGTGCATTGGTCGTTTTCCAAAGCGGGAAAGAAACCAAATGGTAATTAAATCAAGGAATCCATTTATAAAACGCTCCATCCCAAATTTAGTTTCACCGTATTTTCTAGCTTGATGTTGTACTACTTTTTCACCAATTTTTCCAAAACCAGCATTTTTTGCCAAAACTGGAATGTATCGATGCATTTCTCCTGAAACTTCAATGTTTTTTACGACCACATTTTTGTAAGCTTTCAATCCACAGTTAAAATCATTTAACTCCACTCCCGAAGTTTTTCTTGCAGCCCAATTGAATAATTTTGAGGGTAAGTTTTTAGCAACAACAGAGTCATAGCGTTTCTTTTTCCATCCGGAAACCAAATCAAATTTACCGTTGACAATCATTTCATATAATCCTGGAATCTCTTCAGGACTATCTTGTAAATCCGCATCCATAGTAATAATTACATCGCCTTGCGCTTTAGCAAAACCGGCATGCAAAGCTTGTGATTTTCCGAAATTCTTCATGAAGCGAACTCCTTTCACTTGCGAGTTTTCTTGCGCAAATCCTTCAATAATAGACCAAGAATCATCGGTACTTCCATCATCTAAGAAGATAATTTCATAGGTATAATTATTTTCTTGCATCACTTTAATAATCCAAGTGTACAATTCTTTAAGAGATTCCTCTTCGTTAAGAAGCGGTATAAGTATTGATAAGTTCATTAATTTAGAAGCTTTGAGGTTTTTCGTTTTTTAGAATTGCACCAATAATTAGCGAATAGATTAAACCAAAAAAGGAATACATTGCAAGAGTAAATGGAAAAACAATTAGAGGATTCATGAATTTCTTAATCATGCTAAGTCCCATTTCTAATTGTTCGCTAGAAATGCTAGGGGTTTGTTTTATCATTTCACTTTTAGAAAGAGAAAGCATTTCATCTATAAATTCTGGAAATAATAAATTAAAAACTACGGTAAAAATGGCATAAATTAATGCTGCTACAAAAGAAATTGAAATCCCTGTTTTTAAGCATTCGCCAAAAGTAATAAACCCATTATTAATATTTTTTTTATAATTGTTGCATCCTAAATAGATAAATATTAATGGTAGTACTAAATAATTAGCAATATTTACAATAACACCAACACTAGTTCCTACTAGAGATTTCATGCCTATAGCATACATTACAACAAATTCTAAAACCATGATTACACCAAATAAAACACCAAATAGGAGTCCAGAATTTGCTGGGGATATTTTTCTTTCCATATTATACTTAAAAATTAATAATCTACAAATATAACAATTCCCAATATATAGCGGTGTAAAAATCTATTTTTACAATTATATAAAAAAAGTGGTGCAAAGACTTGAATATTGAAAAATAATTGTAAATTTGCAAACTCAAAATAATATTGTAAAACAAAAAGTTATAGCAAGTTTATACCTTTTCTGTTAGAGGAAAAGCTTCAAGACAAGTTATAATCAACAAATAAAAAAAAGATTAACAAGATGAAAAAAGGAATTCACCCAGAAAATTACAGATTAGTTGCTTTTAAAGACATGTCAAATGACGAAGTTTTTATCACTAAATCTACTGCAGATACTAGAGAAACAATAACAGTTGATGGTGTTGAATACCCAGTTGTGAAAATGGAGATTTCTAGAACTTCTCACCCTTTTTACACAGGTAAATCTAAACTTATTGATACTGCAGGACGTATCGATAAATTTAAAACTAAATACGCTAAACACGTTAAATAATTTTAACTTGTTTTTTAATAAAGAAAAGCCATGCTGGGAAGCGTGGCTTTTTTTGTGATTACAATTCAAAAATTTGTAACTTTGTTTTCTATTGCATAGAAATTATTGCATTATTATGATTAATTTTGCGTTATAAAAATAATACAATAACGAAACCAACCAATAAATACTTTTTATGAATTATATTCTTTTTGACGGTCCTGCACGAAATGCATTGTTGCCTTTTACTTTCACACGTCCAGTTGCTGATATCCTTATTGGGATTATGACAATTCGTCAAAAATGGGAAATGCGTTTGGGATCGACTACAACAACATTGACAGAGGAATATTTGTCCGAAAAATATCCGATGGTAGAGCTTGAAGAAAATGTGATGATAAATGCCTCTTTTCTTCCTAATGATGTGCTGGCAGAAATGGTTAGTAACCTAGAATCAAATCAAGCTATTTTCAAAGGAGATGAAGTTATTGCTTTTTATACTAGTGAGGAGCAAGAAGAAGTAGATTTTGATACCTATGAAATCATAGAATACCAAGATGAATGTATTACTATCAAAAATACTTGGGAAATTTTTTCGAAAAATGATTTGGCAATACAAGAAGATTTTAAATATTTAACTGAAGATAGAAGATCTCAGCCAATACCAAGAAGTGTCAATGTGATTGCTCCAGAAAATATATTTATAGAAGAAGGAGCAAAATTAGAATTTGTTACACTTAATGCTTCCACAGGTCCTATATATATAGGCAAGGATGCCGAGATTATGGAGGGTTCGATGGTTCGAGGCCCTTTTGCTTTGTGCGAGAATGCCTCTGTAAAGATGGGGTCTAAGGTTTATGGTGCTACAACTGTAGGACCACATTCAAGAATAGGTGGTGAAGTAAAAAACACGGTTATTTTTGCACATTCAAATAAAGGACATGAAGGTTATCTTGGAGATTCAGTTATTGGTGAATGGTGCAATATGGGTGCCGACACTAATAATTCAAATTTAAAAAATAACTATGAAGAAGTAAAATTGTGGAGTTATGAAACGGAAGGATTTGCGAAAACTGGACTTCAGTTTTGTGGTTTGATGATGGGTGATCATAGTAAGTGTGGAATTAACACTATGTTTAACACGGGAACAGTAGTAGGAGTGAGTGCTAATATTTTTGGAACTGGATTTCCACGTAATTTTATACCGAGTTTCTCTTGGGGTGGTGCTGCTGGATTTACTACTTATGTTACTAAAAAAGCTTTTGAAACAGCAAGATTGGTAATGAGTCGTAGAGATATTGAATTTGATGAAAGAGAAGTAGCAATTTTAGAACATGTATTTGAAGAAAGTAAAAAGTGGAGAAAAGACTAATTTAATTTAGAGAATTAAACGATATAAAACTGCCTCATTTTTGTAAATGAGGCAGTTTTTTTATACAGTATTTTTATTGATAAAATTTTAGATACTGAATTTTATATGTTAAAAAAATTACTTTAAACTAAAATATGACGAATCTATTAGGTGTTGATTTATAGAGAATTAATTATTTTTTTACTTTTATTACTGCCGATAGTTAGTTTTTATTATCTGTATGTTATAGTTTTATCGAAAATTAATAATAAAATCAATCCTTTATTGATTTTATGATAATTAAAAATGAATTAATTGTATGGAGAATTTTGTAAGTGTAATAAATGGCATTGTTTGGAGTGATGCTTTAATCGCTTTGTGTCTTGGAACAGGGCTTTATTTTTCTGTAAAAACGCGTTTTTTACAAGTGCGTCATTTCAAAGAAATGTTTCGTTTGTTATTTGATGGAAAAAGTACAGAATCAGGAGTTTCCTCTTTTCAGGCTTTGTCGATGTCTTTGGCGGGTAGAGTAGGTACAGGAAATATTGCAGGAGTAGCAACAGCAATTGCGTTTGGTGGTCCAGGAGCTATGTTTTGGATGTGGTTAGTGGCTTTTTTAGGAGCAAGTACAGCATTCATCGAAGCTACTTTAGCTCAAATTTATAAAGAAAAACATTTAGGACAGCTGCGAGGTGGTCCTGCATTTTATATCGAACGCGGATTAGGAATCAAATGGTTTGGAGTTTTGTTTGCTATTGTATCTGTAATTTCTGCTGGAGTTCTTTTACCAGGGGTTCAAGCAAATTCTGTTGCAGACGGAATAAAAAATGCCTTTAATTTAGAAACTTGGATTACGGGTGTTGGCCTTGTTCTAATATTTGCTGCTATTGTTTTTGGAGGCGTAAAAAGGATCGCAAAATTTACCGAATATATTGTTCCTTTTATGGCTATTGGTTATATGCTTATCGCTTTGCTAATTATAATTGCTGATATCAAACATTTGCCAGATGTAATTGCTTTAGTTTTTAAAAGTGCCTTTAATATGGAAGCTGGTTTTGGAGCTGTTTTTGGTTTAGCAGTTCAGTGGGGAGTAAAAAGAGGAATTTATTCTAATGAAGCAGGGCAAGGAACAGCTCCGCATATTGCAGCGGCTGCCAATGTTTCTCATCCTGCGAAACAGGGTTTAGTTCAGTCATTCTCCGTTTACATAGATACTTTACTAGTGTGTTCTGCTACAGGATTTATGTTATTAATGACCGGTAAGTATAATGTGCATAATCCAGATTTTGGAATCGCAGGTGCCTCTGAATTCTTGTATTCGGGCGCTCAAAATATTGCAGTTGGCCCAGGATATACGCAGAGTGCTATGGATAGTGTTTTTCCAGGGTTTGGTTCTTATTTTGTAGCTATCGCGTTATTTTTCTTTGCTTTTACTACAATACTTGCATATTATTATATTGCAGAAACGAACATATCTTACCTAACAAGGAAGTTTGAATCTCCAGTTTTTAATTATGTTCTTAAAATAATCATGATGTTAGTGATCATGTATGGTTCTGTAAATCAAGCAAAATTAGCTTGGGACATTGGAGACATTGGAGTTGGTTTGATGGCGTGGTTTAATATTATTGCAATTATTTTACTTCAAAAACCAGCGTTGGCAGCGCTGAAAGACTATGAAAAACAGAAAAAACAAGGTTTAGATCCAGTATTTAATCCTGAAGATATTGGAGTGACTAATGCACATATTTGGAATACCATTCAAAAAAACGAGCAGGTCTAAAACAATTTTTTTTATTTGCAAAAGCTTCTAAGAATAGTAATTCATTACTGTTCTTAGAAGCTTTTATTTTATAAAAACTAATTACTTATTTACTCTATCTTTGCACCTTCAAATTTTAGGCGCTATTTTGATTCTATTTTTTGATTTCTAATCTCTAACTTATAAAAATGATTACAGTTAACGATATTTCTGTGCAATTTGGTGGCACAACACTTTTTAGTGATGTTTCTTTTGCTATAAATGAAAATGATAAGATTGCCCTTATGGGTAAAAATGGAGCAGGAAAATCGACGCTGCTTAAAATAATTGCAGGTCAAAGCAAACCATCAACTGGAAATATTTCAGCACCCAAAGAGGCGGTTATCGCTTATTTGCCACAACATTTATTAACTACAGATGGCGCAACTGTTATGGAAGAAACTTCAAAAGCCTTTGGAGAAATCTTTTCTATGAAGTCAGAAATAGATGAAATTAATGAACAATTAACTATTCGTACGGATTACGAAAGTGATGCTTACATGAAATTAATCGAAAGAGTTTCTGATCTTAGTGAGAAATTCTATGCGATTGAAGAGGTGAATTATGAAGCAGAAGTAGAGAAAATCTTAATTGGATTGGGATTTGTTAGAGAAGATTTTAGTCGTCAAACTTCTGAATTTTCAGGCGGTTGGAGAATGCGAATAGAATTAGCTAAAATCTTGTTGCAAAAACCAGACTTAATTTTGTTAGATGAGCCTACCAATCACATGGATATTGAAAGTATTCAGTGGTTAGAGGATTTCTTGATTAATTCAGCCAAAGCGGTTGTAGTTATTTCGCACGATAGGGCTTTTGTAGACAATATAACCAATCGTACTATTGAAGTGACAATGGGACGTATATACGATTATAAAGCAAAGTATTCTCACTATTTAGAGTTGAGAAAAGACCGCCGCATGCACCAGCAAAAAGCGTATGATGAGCAACAGCGTATGATTGCTGATAATAGAACGTTTATTGACCGTTTCAAAGGAACTTTTTCTAAAACAGATGCGGTGCAATCGCGTGTTAAAATGTTGGAGAAATTGGTTATTGTTCAAGTGGATGAAGTAGATACGTCTGCATTGAAATTGAAATTTCCTGCTGCAGTTCGTTCTGGACAATATCCTGTAATTGTAAAAGATTTGTCTAAATCCTACGGTGATCATGTAGTTTTTAAGGATGCCAATATCGTTATCGAAAGAGGCGAGAAAGTAGCTTTCGTTGGTAAAAACGGTGAAGGGAAATCAACGATGATTAAAGCGATTATGAAGCAAATCGAAATCGATGGCGGAAGTCTAGAGATTGGTCACAATGCTCAAATAGGTTATTTTGCTCAAAATCAAGCCTCCTTATTAAATGAAAATGCTACGATTTTTGAAACAATTGATGATATTGCGGTGGGTGATGTTCGTACAAAAATCAAAGATATTTTAGGTGCTTTTATGTTTCATGGCGATGATGTGACTAAAAAAGTAAAAGTACTTTCGGGTGGAGAAAAAACGCGTTTGGCAATGATAAAATTATTATTAGAGCCTGTAAACTTGCTGATTCTGGATGAGCCTTCCAATCACTTGGATATGAAGACTAAAGATATTATTAAAGATGCGTTGCGTGATTTTGATGGAACTTTAATCTTGGTTTCGCACGATAGAGATTTCTTAGATGGTTTAGCAACTAAGGTTTTTGAATTTGGAAACAAAAGAGTAGTAGAGCATTTTGAAGATATTTCCGGTTTCTTAGCGCATAAAAAAATGGAAAGTATGAATGAAATCGAGAAGTAGTTCTTCGAAATATTATTAAAAATGAGGCTGTATTATGTTAAAATACAGCCTCATTTTTTTTACAATCTAATTCCGGGTGGAAGCAACTCTTTATAAACTGGATTCTTCTTAAAGAAAACTACAATTTTAGGAAGAATAGGCACGACTTTAAATTTTCGCTCTATGGCAATTTCCATAATGTTTTTTAGAAAATTAGAAATGAACTCCTCATTTTCATAGGATTCTGGAACATTTATTTTTGTTAAAAATATCTTTTTCTCTTGAAAAGAATATTCAACGGAAACTAATCCTTGATCTACTATAGTTTCAAATTGTCGTGCAAATGTGTTGTCTTTAATGTCAATAGTGATTAATCCATCCATGATAATTAACGCTAATTCATTGGTACTTCTACCAAAAGTATTTTTGATTTGGAAATAATCTCAATTTCAAAAGTTTCAAAATCGGTCATTCCCATGGCATCTCTTGCCTTCAAAACTTGGTTATTAATTATTATTTCGCCTTCAATTAAAAATAAATAAACACCATTTTTAGGAATTCGAACCGTGTAAGCCGAGCGAGTGTTGCTGTCGAAAATTCCTAAATGGAAAAAGGTTTTTTGGTAAACCCAAAGTGCATTGCCATCATTCCTATCATTTGGCGAAACAATATTTACAAAGGTATTAATTTGATTTTCAATATCAAATGATTTCTGGTCGTATCTTGGTGTTGCATTTTCTCTATCAGGGAATACCCATAATTGTAATGTTTTTGCTTCTTCTTTTTGACTTGCATTCATTTCTGAATGTTCTACTCCAGATCCTGCGCTCATTACTTGAACTTCGCCAAAACGAATAACTCCTTCGTTTCCCATACTATCGCGATGTTGCAAACCGCCTTCAAGTGGTATGGTTATAATTTCCATATTGGCGTGACCGTGCGTGCCAAAGCCTGTTCCGCCTGCAATCGTGTCATCGTTTAGTACGCGCAATTTTCCGAATTGTAGCCGATCAGGATTGAAATAATTTCCAAAAGAAAATGAGAAATTGGCTTTAAGCCAACCCAAATCAGCTTTGCCTCTAGTGTTTGATTTAAAAAGTGCTGTAGTCATAAAATATTGGTAATATAAGAGAGAAATTGCGGTAATTTTAAATAAAAAAAATTAATTTTATACAAAATTCGAGATAAAAAATCGGAATGTTGTTATAAAATCGTTAAAACAATTATGAGTAAAATACCTGTTTATCTGATGCCAGGATTGGCTGCAAGTACTGCGATTTTTGAACGAATCGTTCTTCCGAAATCTGATTTTGAGATATATTTATTGGAGTGGGAGATTCCGCTCGACCATGAATCATTATTAGATTATGCTAAAAGAATAGCCCAGAAAATTAAACATCCAAATCCAGTTTTAATAGGTGTGTCATTTGGCGGTATTTTAGTTCAAGAAATGGCTCGTTTTATAAAAGTTAGAAAAGTAATTATTATTTCGAGTGTAAAAAGCAATTTAGAATTTCCTAGAAGATTCAAACTTGCGAAAACTACTAAAGCGTATAAGTTGATTCCGATGAGTTTAATACTGAATATAGAAAATTTAGCTAAGTTTTCCTTTGGAACTACTATTAATAAGAGGATTAAACTATATGAAAAATTTCTTTCAGTTCGGGATATTCGGTATTTAGAATGGGCCGTCGAACAAGTTATTTTATGGGATCGTACGGTAGTCGATGAAAATGTAATTCACATACATGGAGATGCTGATGATGTTTTTCCTATCAAATATATCAAGGATTGTATTATTGTAAAAGGAGGTACGCACATTATGATTTTAAATAAATACAAATGGCTGAATGAAAATTTGCCTAGTATTATTAAAAGTGAAAAAAATATCAAATAGAAATTCCACTCGGTGGTTATTAATCTAAAATGACATGAAAATGACTATTCAAACTATAATTTTGTTAATGTGTATTGGCTTGACGGCTGGTGTTTTGAGTGGGTTAATTGGAATTGGTGGGGGAATAATAATGGTTCCGCTTTTATTGTTGATGGGGTTTACACAACAACAAGCCCAAGGAACTAGTTTGGCAGCTTTATTACCACCTGTTACCTTACTTGCTGTACTTAATTATCATAAAGCAGGATTTATAGATTGGCGATTCGCAATCATAATTGCATTAGTGTTTGTGGTAGGCGGTTATTTTGGTAGTAAAATAGCTGTAGATATTGATCAAAAAATATTGAAGAAGGTTTTTGCTGTTACGCTGTTGCTTATTGGCGGATTTCTTCTTTTTGACAAGGGGTAAAATAGAACAGTGATTTAACTTTTTTAAAACAGCTAAGAAATGTAAGTTTTAAAATTATTCTTCTATTTCGCGAAAAGATCGAAGCATAGATGGAAATCTATTTCTATTTTTGAGAAAGTAAGGAAATATAAGTAGCTAAGAAACTATGTCTATATGGATAATAAATTCTTTTTATAGCTTAAAATAAAAAGGGCCAAATGCATTTGGCCCTTTTTAATATTTAGATCTTTTTCATCTGATCTTTCATCATTGTGATTTGTTCTTTCAACATGCCTTGCTTGTCTAGTTTTTTAGCTTCATTCAATAATGTTGTAGCTTCTAGCTTTCTTCTTCTTGACATCGCAACTCCAGCTAGGTTTAATTTGGCTACAGCCATATCCGTATCCATCGATAATCCAAGTTGGATTGCTTTCTTGAAATATTTCTCTGCCTGATTGATGTTTGTTTGCGAAAGCATGATACCGTGCAAATAATTAAAATAGCCTTGTTGTTTTTGTACCAAAGCTGTATCTGGATTTTTGATGTAAGCCAGCCATTTTTTAGCCCCTTCAAAATCTTGTTTTCTTAGTTTTAAGAACGCTAAAAGGATAAATTCATTTTTGAAGTAGAGGAAAATAGGAATTGCGCTTAATAAAATAAGGAAAATTCCGTTACCAATATTACTTTCTGTAAATTGCCAAAAGCCAGTAGCAATGATAAGTCCGGCGATAATAAGTTTAATATTTCTGTGAAACATAGTGTGATTATTTTAAGATCACAAATATAGTAAAATGAATTGAAAATATTTTTACAAAACTACTTGTGAGGAAAAAAAGTCTTTGTATATTTGCACTCGGATTTCGGGTAACAGGTATCCGAATTAAGAAAGATATAAATAAGTTTTTAAAGATACAAAGCAATGAGCAAAAGAACGTTTCAACCATCGAAAAGAAAAAGAAGAAATAAGCACGGATTTATGGACAGAATGGCTTCTGCGAATGGAAGAAAAGTTCTTGCTAGAAGAAGAGCTAAAGGAAGACATAAATTGACTGTATCTTGCGAACCAAGACACAAAAAATAATGTTTCTATAAACATAAATAAGGCGTTACTTTTTTTAGTATCGCCTTTTTTTATACCTAATCGGTAAATAAAGCCTAAAGATCAGCGTTTAAAGTAGTAATTAACCCCGCTTTATCTGTTCAAAATATAACTACACAACACAATAATTACAATAAAATGCCAAAAGATACATCCATAAAATCAGTCTTAATAATAGGTTCAGGTCCTATTGTTATTGGTCAAGCATGCGAATTTGATTATGCAGGATCACAATCTGCTCGTTCTATTCGTGAAGAAGGAATTGAAGTTATTTTAATAAATTCGAATCCAGCAACAATCATGACCGACCCAACAATGGCCGATCATGTTTACTTGAAACCATTGACGACGAAGTCGATTATTGAAATTTTGAAAGAGCATCCTCAAATCGATTCTGTTTTGCCTACAATGGGTGGACAAACTGCTTTGAACTTGTGTCTGGAAGCAGATGAAAAAGGGATTTGGAAGGATTTTGGTGTAAAAATGATTGGTGTTGATGTAAACGCAATCAATATTACCGAAGACAGAGAGCAGTTTAAACAATTGCTTAAAAAAATAAATGTACCGTCTGCACCTGCAGAAATATGTACTTCTTACCTTAGAGGTAAGGAAATTGCACAAGAATTTGGATTTCCATTAGTAATTCGTCCTTCATTCACACTTGGCGGAACTGGAGCTGCGATTGTATATAAAAAAGAAGATTTTGACGAACTTTTAACCAGAGGTTTAGAAGCATCACCTATACATGAGGTGTTGATCGATAAAGCTTTGATGGGTTGGAAAGAATATGAATTGGAATTGTTGAGAGATAAAAACGACAATGTGGTTATTATCTGTTCGATCGAAAATATGGATCCTATGGGAATTCATACTGGAGATTCGATTACGGTTGCACCAGCAATGACTCTATCAGATACTTCTTTCCAAAAAATGCGTGATTATGCGATCTTGATGATGCGTAGCATCGGAAACTTCGCAGGAGGTTGTAATGTGCAGTTTGCCGTTTCGCCAGACGATAAAGAAGATATTGTAGCAATCGAGATTAATCCTCGTGTGTCTCGTTCTTCGGCTTTAGCATCAAAAGCGACAGGTTACCCAATTGCAAAAATTGCTTCTAAACTAGCTTTAGGATACAATTTAGATGAATTGCAAAACCAAATTACTAAATCAACTTCGGCATTATTCGAACCGACTTTAGATTATGTGATTGTGAAAATTCCACGTTGGAACTTTGATAAATTTGAAGGTGCTGATAGAACTTTAGGACTTCAAATGAAATCAGTAGGTGAGGTAATGGGAATTGGACGTTCGTTCCAAGAAGCATTGCACAAAGCCACTCAATCATTAGAAATTAAAAGAAATGGTTTAGGAGCTGATGGAAAAGGATATACAAACTACGAACAAATTATCGAGAAACTGACTTATGCGAGTTGGGATCGTGTTTTTGTGATTTATGATGCGATTGCGATGGGAATTCCATTGAGCCGTATTCACGAAATCACGAAAATCGATATGTGGTTCTTGAAACAATACGAAGAGCTTTACACTTTAGAGAAAGAAATTTCTAATTATAAAGTAGAAACCTTGCCAAGAGAATTGTTATTAGAAGCGAAACAAAAAGGATTTGCTGATAGACAAATTGCGCACATGATGGGTTGCCTAGAAAGCGAAGTACATAGTTTGCGTGATGCGATGAATGTGAATCGTGTATTTAAATTAGTAGATACTTGTGCGGCTGAATTTAAAGCAAAAACACCTTATTACTATTCAACTTTTGAAGCTGAAATAGAAAAAGCTGACGGAACACGCTACGTGGATAACGAAAGTGTGGTTACCGATAAAAAGAAAATCATCGTTCTTGGATCAGGTCCAAATAGAATTGGTCAAGGAAT
>CBDUEE010000007.1:0-26071 GCA_965366105.1 uncultured Flavobacterium sp.
TTACTTTTTTGATCAAGCAAAAAAGTAAAAACAGGATGTAAAAGTAAAAACGGGAGTAACCATGAATAATGTTATTTCCTTTACTCTGATCTCTTTAAGAAGCTTCAACTGACATAACCGACAACCCAAAACACATAAAAAACAATTAGAACATTCAAAATAACACAATATATAAAATAAGCTTTTACTTATTAAACACTCCCTATTCCCTAACTTTGAAAACCTGATTCAACTTCTGCAAATCAAAGTAGAGATACTAGCAGGCAAAAGCATGGATAAAGCATAGATAAAGCATGAAAACAGAACTGAAAAGAGTATGTATTTACCCAAAAGACGTTCAGAGGATCACAGGCAAAAGTTATCGGTATGCACGATTACTTTTAATCACTATTAAAAAGCAATTAAATAAACAAGAACATCAATTCGTAAGCATTGAAGAATTTTGTTTATATACAGGCTTAAAATTAGAACTGGTACAACCGCTGATTGTAGGGTAAACATTTGAGTTAAAGTACTCATATACCTTTTAGTACCAGCGTCAAACCCGTTCAATAACTAGTTCAACCCATTATAGGTAATAGATTTAAATAGGCACTTGACAACAGTTCATTTACAAGTTATGCTATACATATCTAATAAAGTATGTATAGTGGACTCTATAAATAAAAGACAAATTTTAGTTTACATTATTTATATTTGATTAATTAGCTATTTTTGCAGGAATTATGCAAAGCGCTATGTTTTAATAATTAGTAATGAACCAATAGTAGCGTTGCAATTTAGATAAAGATTTAGGAAGAGTAAGTGGGAATGTCCTATGCAAAAATAGGTGTTTTATCGAAAACTATTACTATGCTTAACTTTCTAAAAGTAACAGTAATGACTATTGACCTACAACAACAAATTAGAGTAACATGAAAAAAAAAATACTAGTAACAGGAGCGAATGGACAATTAGGTTCGGAGCTGAGACAAATAGCGATAAGTAAAACCCAATACGAATGGATTTTTACGGACTACCAAGAGTTGGATTTATGTGATTTGAATCATTTAGAGGAAAAAGTAGCAGAAATTAATCCGCAAATAATTATCAATTGTGCAGCCCATACAGCCGTTGACAAAGCAGAGACTGAGGTGGAACTATCAGATGTACTGAATCATCAGTCGGTAGCAATTTTAGCAAAATGGAGTAATGCTAATGATTGCAAATTAGTACATGTTTCGACTGATTATGTTTTTGACGGAAATTCAGAACTCGCTTTGACAGAAACAGCAAAAACGAATCCAATAAATGTCTATGGGGTTACTAAATTAGCAGGTGAAAAGGCGTGTTTGAATGCTAATCCAAATGCAATTATTATACGTACTTCGTGGGTGTATTCTAGTTTTGGTAATAATTTTGTAAAAACAATGTCTAGACTAATGCAGGAAAGAGACAATCTAAATGTGGTTAATGACCAAATAGGAAGTCCTACTTATGCAGCTGATTTGGCACAAGCCATCATCACTATACTAGAACATAAAAATTGGCAACCTGGTATTTATAATTTTTCGAATGAAGGTGAAATTAGTTGGTATGAATTTGCTTTGGCGATTCAAGAAATAGGTAACTTCGATTGTAAAGTTAGCGGAATTCCTGCATCGAATTATCCAACACCAGCCAAAAGACCAGCTTATTCTTTATTGGATAAAAGTAAAATAAAGGCTACTTTTGGCGTCTCAGTACCACAGTATAAAGAGAGCTTAAAGAAATGTATGGAGTTATTATAAAGTATCACCAAACAATTCGCAAAATTCGTAAAAAGAAACAGAAATGAAGAAAATTTTAATAACAGGTGGAGCGGGTTTTATTGGCTCACATGTAGTAAGACGTTTTGTAAATAAGTATCCACAATACCAAATCTTCAATTTGGATGCGCTTACGTACGCAGGAAATTTAGAGAATATAGCAGATATCGAAGCGGCGCCAAATTATACTTTTGTAAAAGGAGATATCGTGGATGCTACTTTTATCGATGCACTTTTTGCAGAACATCAATTTGACGGGGTGTTGCACTTAGCTGCAGAATCACACGTGGATCGTTCTATTACGGATCCATTATCTTTTGTGAAAACAAACGTAATTGGTACAGTAAATTTATTGAATGCAGCCAAAATGATCTGGAAAGACAATAAAGATGGAAAGCGTTTTTATCATATCAGTACCGATGAGGTCTATGGTAGTTTAGGTTCCGAAGGATTGTTTACAGAGACTACTGCCTATGATCCAAATTCTCCTTATTCTGCCTCAAAAGCAAGTTCAGATCATTTTGTGAGAGCCTATGGCGAAACCTATGATTTTCCGTATGTATTGACAAACTGCTCGAATAATTACGGCCCTTTTCATTTCCCAGAGAAATTAATTCCACTATTCATTAATAATATCATTCAAAACAAACCGTTGCCAGTTTATGGTGACGGAAAATATACCCGCGATTGGCTTTTTGTAGAGGATCATGCAGTAGCAATTGATTTAGTTTTTCACGAAGGTGTAAATCACGATACCTATAATATTGGTGGTTTCAACGAATGGCAAAATATAGATTTGGTTAAATTATTGTGCAAAATAATGGATGAAAAGTTAGAAAGAGCAACAGGAACTTCCGAAAAACTGATTGCTTATGTAAAAGACCGTCCAGGACATGATTTGAGATATGCCATTGATGCTTCTAAAATCAATAAAGAACTAGGTTGGAAACCCTCTGTTACCTTCGAACAAGGGTTAGAAAAAACGGTAAATTGGTATTTGGAAAATGAAAAGTGGCTGAATAACATTACTTCGGGTGAATATGCAACTTATTACGAAAAACAGTATTCAAATTAAAATGTAGTAAAAAGGATTTCACTGATGGATGTAGCCAATAAAATACTTTAAAAAGAAGAAAGTTTTACTATTATTGGCGCTTGTATGAAAGTGCATCGCACATTGGGAGCAGGATTCTTGGAGGCGGTATATGAAGAAGCCTTGGAAAGAGAATTTCAAACTCTGAAAATTCCTTTTAAAAGACAAGTTAAATTGGATTTATATTATGACAATCAGAAGCTAACAAAGCAATATAAAGCAGACTTTGTTTGTTATGATGAAATTATTATAGAAATAAAAGCAGTGGCACAAATACCTACTGCTTTTTATGCACAATTACAAAATTATTTAAAATGCACAAAGATCGAGTTAGGAATGTTGATCAATTTTGGCACGCCTTCCTTAACTTATAAAAGAATGATTAATTTGAAATGATTCGTAAAATTCGGATTAATTCGTAAAATTAGCACAAAATGAAAGGAATTATATTAGCCGGTGGATCCGGAACTCGTTTGCATCCATTAACACTTGCCATGAGCAAGCAAATGATGCCAGTTTACGATAAACCAATGATCTATTATCCGTTATCTACGTTGATGATGGCAGGAATTAATGAAATATTAATTATTTCAACACCACATGATTTGCCTAATTTCAAAAAATTATTAGGTGATGGTAATTCAATTGGTTGCAAATTCAGTTATGCAGAACAAGCAATTCCAAATGGATTAGCACAAGCATTTGTGATAGGAGAGGAATTTATAGGGAAGGATAGTGTAGCCTTAGTTTTAGGAGATAATATTTTCTTTGGAGCTAATATGGATCAATTGCTAAAGTCGAATACAAAACCGGAGGGCGGAGTAGTTTTTGCGTATCACGTATCAGATCCAGAACGCTACGGTGTGGTAGAATTTGATAAAAACCTAAAAGCACTTTCTATCGAAGAAAAACCAGTAGAACCTAAATCTAATTATGCGGTTCCTGGATTGTATTTTTATGATAATTCAGTAGTTGAAATCGCTAAGAATATTAAGCCAAGTGCCCGTGGCGAATATGAAATAACGGACGTAAATAAGGTGTATTTAGAAAAAGGAGCCTTAAAAGTAGGGATTCTAAGTAGAGGAACTGCTTGGTTAGATACGGGAACTTTTAATAGTTTAATGCAGGCTGGACAGTTCGTTCAAGTAATAGAAGAGCGTCAAGGCTTGAAAGTGGGTTGTATTGAAGAAATTGCTTGGAGACAGGGGTTCATTTCGGAACAACAATTAAAAGATCTTGCTGAGCCTTTGCGTAAATCAGGTTATGGAGAATATCTTTTGGGCTTATTGAAACACAAATTATAGAGCGTTAACAAAGAGTTTTTGATCGATCATAGAATAAAAACGGAAACCTAAAAAAGAGAATATAAGACATGGAATATATAGGATTACTTATTTTGTTTATTGGTATTGAACTTATTTATTTTAAAATTGCGGATAAATACAATATTATTGACAAACCCAATTCCAGATCCTCTCATACTACTATTACAATAAGAGGAGGTGGTGTGTTATTTCCAATAGCAATATGTATTGCTTGTCTTTTAGGATACGTTTCTTGGGAAATAGCAGTAGCGGTAGCTTTGGTGGCTATAGTCAGTTTTATAGACGACATTAAGCCTCTATCCCAGTTGCCAAGATTTGCATCGCATGTCATTGCTGTAGGTTTAGTTTTTTATGATTTAAATTTATTTGCTCAAGCAGTTTGGTTGCTTCCTATTATTTTTGTCCTAATGATAGGATGGGTAAATGCCTTTAATTTCATGGATGGAATTAATGGAATAACGGTCCTATATGCATTAGCTGCAATTATAAGTTTTGCTTTTTTACCTGGAAATGAAAACAGTTTACCATTGATGATTATAATGGGATTATCTTGTTTTGTTTTTGGACTGTTTAATGTACGAAAGAAAGCCAAAACTTTCGCAGGAGATGTTGGTAGCATAAGTATGGCACTGTTTCTAGGTTACTTGATGATAAAAACGATTATCGATACAGGACAATTGGGCTTTATTCTTTTCTTCTCTGTTTATGGGATTGATGCTATTATTACCATCGTGAGCCGGATAATTAAAAAGGAAAATATTTTTAAACCACATCGTTCTCATCTATACCAATATTTAGCTAATGAACAAGGATATTCTCATGTTGTTGTGGCATTACTATACGCAGGTATTCAATTAATAATAAACGCATTCGTTATTTACATGGATTATAATGGATACCTATCAATATACGTAGTTAGTTTATCTTTACTAATAGGAACTCTTGTATATTTAATGATTCGTGGTTCGGTTGTTCGTCAGATGATTGAAAGAGAATCTTAATTCATTTTTATATTTTTACTGGAGTTAAGCACTTTAAATGGAATGATAAAAAGAGTATTTGATATTGTTTTTTCTATTGTTATCCTCTTTTTATTTTTTTGGATACTATTAATTTGTTGGTTTTTGGCAATCATCAACACAAAAACCAATGGAATCTTCTTGCAAGATCGAATCGGTCAATACGGTACAATCTTTAAAATATATAAATTTCGTACCATAAATGAAGACATTCTATCAGGAAAAAGAAAAATTACCAAAATAGGTAAAATATTTAGAAAATATAAATTAGATGAGTTGCTTCAAATTTTCAATGTTTTAAAAGGAGAAATGAGTATAGTTGGGCCAAGGCCAGATGTACCCGGATATTATAACCTATTAGAGGGAGAGAATAGAAAAATTCTAGAATTAAAACCAGGACTAACAAGTCAAGCTTCTTTAAAATACAATCAAGAAGAATATTTCCTTCAAAAACGGGAGAATCCTTTACTTTATAATGACACTATTATATTTCCGGATAAAGTAAAAATGAATTTGGCTTATTATTACAACCGAAGTTTTTGGGGTGATATGGTAATTATTTTAAAGACCATTGAATGTATTTTCTTTAGAAATAAATGCACAAAGTAAAGAAGTCTACGACAAAAGTAGGTTTTCTGTTTTTTTAAAAGTAATATTGAATCTAATAGTAGTAAAACGCATTAGTTACAATTTGTTTCTCATGATGATTTTTCTTCACTTTGAGAAATTTTCGATAAAATCCTTAAATTTTGCAAGTGTCAATTGCTTAAATAAAAACCGAACATAGAGGAGCTGTAATTTAAAACGATTCGCAATACATATTATTTTTAGTAGCATTGCATATCGAAAAGGGTACTTACATTTTTGAACAAAAAAGATTCGAATTCATATTTTTTATAATTGGAATCAATGAGTTAGTATATTCTAATTTCACAGTTTTATGATGATTTCACGAGACAAAATCTGGCTTTCGACACCACACATGGGAGGAGGGGAGCTTAACTATATCCAAGAAGCATTTGATGCGAATTGGATTGCTCCAATAGGACCTAACTTGACTTTTTTTGAACAAGATTTGGAAGTGTTTTTGGGTTCAGGTCATGTTGCAGTTCTAAATTCTGGTACAGCAGCAATTCATCTTGGTTTGATTCTTTTGGGAGTCCAAGCAGGGGATTTAGTCCTTTGTCAGTCTATGACTTTTTCTGCTTCAGCTAATCCAATTCTTTATTTGGGAGCTATCCCTGTTTTTATTGATAGTGAACCCGAAACTTTTAATTTATGCCCACTTGCTCTTGAAAAAGCTATTATAGATTGTATTGCTTCTGGGAAAAAACCAAAAGCAATAATTGCAGTTCATTTATATGGAATTCCTTATAAAATTGACGAAATCAGCAGGCTTGCTACTACCTATGAAATTCCGATACTTGAAGATAGTGCAGAAGCGCTTGGAAGCAGTTATAAAGGGCAAATGTGTGGTACTTTTGGTGATGTAGGGATTTTGTCTTTTAATGGGAGCAAGATCATAACTACCTCAGGTGGCGGAGCCTTAATTACACGTTCTAAAGTGCTAAAGGAAAAAGCTATCTTTTTAGCTACACAAGCCAGAGACAAAGCACCTCATTATCAGCATAGTGAAATTGGATATAATTATAGAATGAGTAATATTTGTGCGGGTATCGGAAGAGGACAAATGGAGGTGTTAAAGGAGCATATTATATTAAAAAGAGCAATACAGGAATTTTATATCGACTTATTTAAAAACATAGAAGGAGTGGCTGTTTTTAAAGTTCCCAATGCTGACTTTTTTGCAAATTATTGGTTGACTACTGTTTTAATAGATCCCTTAAAAACGAATGGAATAAATAGAGAAATGTTACGGCTAGCATTTTCTGACAAAAATATTGAGTCAAGACCGTTATGGAAACCGTTACATTTGCAACCTATTTTTAGTCAGTATCAATATTATGGAAAAGATACTGCCGAAATGCTCTTCACAAATGGTCTCTGTTTGCCCTCTGGACCTCTTCTTTCAGAAGAAGATAAATTTAGAATTCAAGAGGTTGTTTTTGAGTTGTTTGGCGAGTAAAAAGTGTTAAACGGGATTGTTTAAATATATATTTTAGGTAAAAAAAGAGTTGTAAAACACCTCCTTTTTTTTACCTAAATATTAAAATAACCTAAATTCAATAAATAAGATTTTTTTTTCAAACCATTAAATCTTATTTTTGGGGTAATGAAAGGCATTAATCTAAAAAAATAAACTTTGAGTACCCATAAAAAATTTGATTCGGCAGCCTTAATGTCCCTTTTTTTTTCAAGAGATAATTTAAAATTTAATATTCATAATTTAGGTTATTTGCCTAGATGGGTAATTGTGCTGATAGATATTTCTGTTCTATTGCTATCTTTCTTTTTTACAGTACTTATTTTTAGGGGTACTGGTCTAGATTATATTATTACACCGCACAGTATTGTTTTTACTATATTGTTCTTTGGTGTAAATGTTTTCTTCTTTTGGTTATTTAGAACGTACTCAGGAATCATCAGACATTCCTCCTACATTGATGCGGTTAAACTTCTATTTTCACAAATGGGTGTTTTGATCATTTTTCTTTTTATTAACTTTTTTTATGAGTTTTTCTACGGTGTAAAAGTGTTTTTAAACACTGCCTTTTTTATAAACATAGTCCTTTCTTTCTGTGGGCTCTTCGTATACAGAGTTATTATCAAACAAACTTTCGAGCTTTACTTTTCAGAAGTTGGAACAGAGAAATTGATAAGAACGATCATTTATGGTACAGATGCGAATGCAATATCAGTAGCGAATGCTTTAAAGTTTGAAACACCGACCCGATTTAAAATAGTTGGGTTTGTAGATAAGAACAATCAAAATGCATCCAAAAGAATGTTGGATTTACCCATTTTAGTTCAAAAGAAAAAACTACCAACTTTAATGCGTTCAATAGGAGCCGAAGGAGTTATTATTGCCGATAAAAGCTTGTCTAAGGAAGAACAATTAATAATTATAGATCAATGCCTAGAATTTAATTACAAAGTCTATAATGTGCCTTTGATTACCAATTGGGAAAATCAGAAAGAGATTTCTCAAAAAGTAAAGACCATACAAATTGAAGACCTTCTCGAAAGAAAACCTATTGTTCTCGATAGTAAATTAATTTCGAAACAATTGAAAGACAAAACTATTTTGATTACTGGTGCTGCAGGATCAATAGGAAGTGAAATCGCGAGACAAGTATTGCTTTTTAAACCTAAAAAAATCATTCTTTTAGACCAAGCAGAAACGCCTTTGCATCACCTAAAATTAGAAACTGAAAGTTTAAACTCAAATTCAATAATAGTAACATTAGTTGCGGATATCAGGAATAGAGAAGCAATGAATAAGGTTTTCAAGACCTATAATCCTCAAGTTGTTTTTCATGCCGCAGCTTATAAACATGTACCATTGATGGAAGAAAATCCTTCGCAAGCGATTCTTACCAATATTGAAGGAACTAAAAATATAGCTGATTTGTCATGTTTGTACAAAGTAAATAAATTTGTAATGGTTTCTACCGACAAAGCCGTTAATCCCAGTAATGTAATGGGAGCAAGCAAGAGAATAGCCGAAAAATATGTGCAATCCTTACAATCAAAAAATAAAATATCTGAAGAAAAAGGAACTACAAAATTCATAACTACTCGTTTTGGGAATGTTTTAGGTTCTAATGGATCTGTTGTACCTTTATTTACCAAACAAATTGCTGCAGGTGGACCAGTTACGATTACACACGCTGATATAATTCGATATTTTATGACAATTCCAGAAGCTTGTCAACTGGTTTTGGAAGCTGGAGCAATGGGTAACGGTGGTGAAATCTATATTTTTGATATGGGAAAACCAGTTAAAATTATTGATTTAGCAAGGAAGATGATTAAGCTAGCCGGTTTTGTACCTGATAAGGAAATTATGATTGAGATAGTCGGTTTAAGACCCGGCGAAAAATTATACGAAGAATTATTAAATGATACTTCAAAAACATTACCAACTTATCATGAAAAAATAATGATAGCAGAAGAAATTCAAGATCAATTTGAAGATCTTAATAAAGATATTGAAGAGCTAATAAATAAAGCAAATTTCTTTGGTAATGAAGATGTTGTCATGCAAATGAAAAAAATTGTACCCGAATTTATAAGTATGAATTCAACATTCCAGTTATTGGATAAATAAGAATATAGATTAAAGTTTGAAAATACAAAGTTCACAGAGTACTATTCTTTGTGAATTTTTTATTTAAAATAGCATTATAAGGAACAGATCTCTGGATTCAATTTTTAAATTCAAAGTATGCAGTCTAAGATCAAAAGTATAATTTAACATGGAGAGAAGTGATGTACTTAAAATAAAACATCAAGTATATTTAAGCTAAAACGTATATGTTCTTTTATTGCTTACTTGATAAAAAAGCATCACATTGTTTTTTTCTTATTTTATTTTTCTTTTAAAATAAATTGTAACAGTAACAAATATACATGCGTATTATTCAAATCATAGATTCTCTTGAAGCTGGCGGTGCAGAGCGTATGGCGGTAAGTTATGCTAATGCATTATCGGAACAATTAGACTTTTCAGGCTTAGTTACGACCCGAAAGGAAGGTCCCCTTGTAGAGCAGGTTGGCGATAAAGTTTCCTATTTGTTTTTAGACAAAAAAAGTACGGTAGATTTTGCTGCGATATTTCGATTGCGAAATTATATAAAGAAAAATAAGGTTACCGTTGTTCATGCGCATAGTACTTCTTTCTTTTTGGCTTTTTTGTTGAAAATGATTTGCCCTTCAATTCAATTAATTTGGCATGACCATTATGGCGATAGTGAGTTTTTGGCAAAAAGACCGGTAGTGGTTTTAAGGTTATTAATCCCTTTTTTTAACGGAATAATAGCTGTTAATCATAATCTAAAAAATTGGAGTGAACAGGAATTAAATTTTCCAAATGTAATTTTTCTTCCTAATTTTCCATCTACTGAAAAAAGAGTTTCTGCACAGACTGTTTTGAAAGGAATAGTAGGAAAAAGAATTCTCTCTTTGGCTAATTTAAGAATACAGAAAAATCATTTTTTATTATTAGAAGTGGCCAAGAAGTTAAAAACTTCCTATCCTGAATGGACATTTCATTTGGTTGGTAAAGATTTTAAAGATGAATATTCTCAAAAAATTAGAGAATTAATCTTAGATTTTGATTTAGAAAAAAATGTGTTTCTTTACGGTACCAAACAAGATGTAGAAAACATTTTAGAACAGGCAAGTATTTGTATTTTAACATCTGAATCAGAGGGACTACCAGTTTCGCTTTTAGAATACGGATTGTATAAAAAACCAGTAGTAGTGACTAATGTTGGCGAAATTTCCTCTTTGGTCAAAAATGATGAAAATGGCTTTATTGGTGGGGCTCAAGACACTCAATTTTTTTATGATTCACTAATAAAATTGATACAGAATGATACTTTGAAACTTGATTTTGGTTCGGCTCTTTATACTACAATTGTTGAAAATAATTCAAAAGAAGCTGTTATAAAAAAATATTTAAATTGGTTACAAAAAACCCATAAATGAAAAAAGAGGATCAATCCTATCTTTATTTAATTCTTTTCCATGTATTTGTGGGTGCATTAGGTTTTGTATTGCCTTTTACATCAAAAATATATGGATATTCCATTTTTATTTTTGGACTTTATTATGTTATAAAAAAACAAAATAAAAATAACGAGGCGCTTATTGCAGCTGCTTATGTTGTAGGTAGTGAAGTCTTTTTGAGAATGACTGGCGGAAATCCACTATATGAAATTTCTAAATATGGGGTAATGGTATTTATTTTAATTGGCATGTACTACAGTGGTTTTTCTAAAGGTGCCATGCCTTATTGGATTTTTCTACTCTTGTTAATTCCAAGTGTTATTATTTCAACTGCTACTTTAAATTTTGATACTAACATTCGCAAAGCGATAGCATTTAATATTTCAGGTCCTGTTTGTTTAGGGCTAGCATCACTTTATACATTTAGGCGCAAGATTGCTTTACAAGAAATGAACAATATCTTGCTCAGTTTGGGATTGCCTATTATAAGTTGTATGGTGTATTTAACGTTTTATACCCCAAATGTTCAGGAGGTCATTACAGGTACTGAATCTAATTTTCAGACTTCTGGAGGTTATGGTCCTAATCAGGTGGCTACAGTTTTAGGTTTGGGAATGTTTGTCTTTTTCTCAAGGTTTATCTTAGATTCTAAGACTAAGTTTCAAATTATAATCAATCTTATTATTGCCTTAAATATTACTTATAGAGGAATGCTGACTTTTTCCAGAGGAGGAATGATTACCGGATTTCTGATGATTGTACTTTTAGTCGTGTTTTTGTATTTTAAATCTAATTTTGGTGGAAAGCTAAAACTGAATTATATAATTGTATTGCTAGTATTTGCTATGTTGGGTACTTGGTCATATACATCATTTCAAACGGGTGGTCTTATCAATAAAAGGTATTCTAATCAAGATGCCGCAGGAAGGGTTAAACAAAGTCAGTTTACTGGTAGAGAAGATATAGCACAAAATGAAATTAATACTTTCTTGAAGAATCCTATTTTTGGTGTGGGTGTTGGTAAAGGAGCCGAAATTCGAGAGGATGAAACAGGAGTCAAAGCATTGTCACACGATGAGATAACCCGTATGCTAGCTGAACATGGAACTCTGGGAATAGTAGGATTATTAATTTTGTTTTTTACACCACTTGTCTTATATTTAGAAAACAAATTCAATATGTTTTTATTGTGTTTTGTTGCCTTTTGGTTTTTAACAATTAATCATGCTGCCATGCGAACCGCAGCACCTGCCTTTGTGTATTCGCTATCATTACTTAATGTTCAATTAGGCTTTCCTAAAAAGAGGGAAGATCAATAACTTAATAGTAATTTTTATTGTAAATAAATGAAAAAGACTACTAGTCTCTTTTTGGTTTAATCATTCTATTTGAAAGAATTTATAACAAAAGAATTTATGTTCGACGCAAAAGCATTTACATAGAATACCATTTAAATAATATAGTAAACATAAAATCTTAGGTTTTTTAGAATCAAAATAAACAAATTTTACAGGGACAACTAATTCAGGTTTACATTATTTTCCAGAAAAAGAAACACTTCTGTAAAATTATTTGGGAACAAAAACATTAAATTGCAACCTATTACTAAATACCATACATGCTGTCAGTTAATAAAATGCATTTTGAAATATCAGAGCGAAAGATGATTCTTCGTATTTTTGACGTTTTGTTTGTTTTGACGGCTTTATACATTACTGGAAATGTATTTGCTTTTGACTATTTTGTAATTTCTACCACTAATTATTATTGGACAATTGTTTTAGCAATTTACATTAATGCATTTGGAACTATATTCGAAATGTACAATCTGCAAGTAGCGAGTAACCAATTTCAAATTTTAAAAAGTACTCTTATTACCGTTTCTACAACTGTTCTAGTGTATTTATTAACTCCTTTTTTTTCGCCAGAATTACCTTCTAACCGGCTTCAAATTCTATTGTTTTTCCTGGTTATGTTTTTGTCAATATTTACTTGGCGTATGTTGTATGTAAAGTTTCTCGCTTCGACTCGCTTTTTTCAAAAAGCAATATTAATTTGTGATCAAGAGCAAGTGCAAGAGTTGATTATGGGTTTAGAAAATATTGATCCAAATTATAAAATAATTGGTTTTGTTAATACAGATGTTAGTGATAAACAAAACGGCGAGTATCATTATGTACAACGCATCATCAGGGAGGATTTATTCACTTTTGTAAAAGAAAACGGAGTGTCTGAAATCGTGATTGCTTCACAAAAAACCGAAGGAATCACCCCAGATTTGTACCTACAATTACTTCATCTATTAGAATCAGGAAATATCATCAGAGAATATACTCAAGTTTACGAAAGTAAAACCCAGCGTATTCCAGTACAATATATGTCTAGAGATTTTTATAGTTTTTTTCCTTTTAGTCGCAGTAATCAAAATAAATTATATCTTTCAATTGTGCGTATTTTTGAGACAGTAATTTCTTTGGCTGGTCTTGCTATTGGTTTAGTCTTACTGCCGCTTATAGTAATAGGAAATGCAATAGGAAATAGAGGGCCTTTGTTTTATTCGCAACAACGTGTAGGAAAAGATGGTGTTGTGTTTGAAATTTTGAAATTTCGTACCATGGTAAAAAATGCTGAAAAGCACGGTGCTGTTTTTACCACTACAAATGATTCTCGAGTTACGGTATTTGGGAAATTTATGCGCAAAACTAGAATCGACGAATTTCCTCAATTTATCAATATTCTAAAAGGGGATATGGCAGTTATAGGCCCACGCCCAGAACGCCCAGTTTTTGTAAAAGAAATTGCCGAAATAATGCCTTTTTACGAAACCAGACACGTTATCAAGCCTGGCCTTACGGGATGGGCTCAAGTGAATTACTCCTATGGAGAAACTATTGATGACAGCTTGTTAAAGTTGCAATATGACCTGTATTACATAAAACATCGTAGTGTTTATTTGGATCTCAATATTACTTTTAAAACCATAACTACCGTGTTGTTTTATAGAGGGCAATAAGCATAGCATCATATTCCTGAAAATCTTTTTTTAAATGATTATAGGGATTCGCTTTTTATTTTGAACAGCTATTCTGACTAAAAGAATTCCACTGCTAATTACCAAAGGTAAAACCAAGATAAAATGAGCTTTGTTGATTACAAAAAAGAAGTATATTATTAGGAAGACAATGTTGAATAACGCTAATCTATAAATTCCTTTTTTATTTTTTATCCAATACAAATAGAGTAAGCCCAACAAAGTGGGGTTGAATAATAAGATATTATAGTTATACCCTAATTCCAGATGTTGCGAATAAAAACCAACAAATGTAAAGAACACGCCTATAACTGCTATAATGCTGAGGTAAAACAAAGTAATACTTTTTTTGTTGATGAAAACAATTAAAAAAAGGAATAAAAAGTAAGTATATGGATTATTCCACCAAGAGAAAGGAGTTTCTTTCTTGAATTCAAGTAAAGTTTTATTTTCTGGTGCCAAAGGATGGTTTTGAAAAGACACTTTTTTAAGACTCTTTTGTAATTCGAAAGGTAAAAATAGTTGTGTGCCAAGTTGGTCCACTTTTTTTCCAAAGATGATACTTGTCCCTAATTTTTCATAAAAATGCCCATAAAAATAGGGATACAGTATGCTTCTATAAGTACTATCAGTATCCTCTTTTTTTACAATAGCAGTTGTATTCAATGTTTTATTTATAATAGCAACAACCATTGAAGTGCAGTTTTTATCGATAAATTTATAAGTATAATAGCTTTCTCCAGATGCTAAAGATGTATTTAGATTGTCAAAAAGTTTTTGTTTTAATTCTAATGGAATCTTGAGTTCCTGCTCGTAAACCGATCTTTTTTCATATTGGTATTCATTCATAAAATCAGCAAATGAATGCGCTACAGCAAAGTACTGAAGGTCTCCTTTTGTAAATTTCATTACAAAATTGGGTGTATTAAAATCAAATGCACCGTAATTATAAACCACATCAACTGCGTTAGTATTATCTTGAACTCTAATAGCGGTGTGCCCAAAAAGAGAATACGATTCATTACCAGTCCCACAAGTTATAACGCTTACATGAGCATCTTTCGATAATAAAATATTTTGTCCAAAACTGGTAGCTGTAATGGTGAGAAATAATATTAAAAACGAAATTCTTTTTAGTAATGAGGAATTTATTGACATATGATTTTATATATAAACCCAAAGGGTATAATTAATTAATCTAAAAATTTGATATTGGTCTCAACTTAAAATATAAAGTATAGTAATTTATTAAATTATAGTTGCTTAGCTATTTATGCGGTCTTAATAGTATAAAAAAATAATTATCGTTTAATCGTATCACTTTTCACCATAATATAAGATTAAAAAAAATAATATTATTTTCTTCTTATTGCTTAGATTTTTTTTAAAATAATTAATTCCTAAACAAACCCAAATCTACTTTTATCGAAAAAATATTAGAGTATAAAGCGGCACTTTGATTGCCTAAATCCGTTAGCGCATAATCAATTTGTACGCCTTTGTATTTGAAACCCAATCCAATATTTGGTTGAAACCCTACTTTTTGCGTAGTGTCTAATTGTTGTATATTTTGAAAATTACCTACGCCAGCACGAACGAAAACCAAATCAGTATAACCAAATTCAAATCCTAAAGCAGGGTCGATACTGACAACATTACTGGCGATGAGATCATTAGTTTTAGCAAATCGCATATTCATATTGGCTGCAGCCAAAATACTGTAATCGTATCTGATAATGAATTTTTTAGCAATTCCCAATTGAGCTTTTGGTGCTGTAATTTCAGTGCTTTCTGGTAATTCCTGATTCTGTCCCGGAATGGCATCCGCAATTTTCTGATATTCTTTTTCATTTATATTCCAAACATTGTACGTTGTGGTGATATCACGAAGCATTAAACCGAATTGCCAGTTATTTTTCTCGAATTGAATTCCTGCATCAAAACCAAATCCCCATGAATTGGCAAACTTTCCTATAATACGCCGAATTATTTTGGCGTTGACTCCGTATTGAAATCCCGGAACAGGAAGTTTTCGAGCATAAGAAAAAGTAAATCCATAATCAGCGGCCGAAAAAAGACTGATTCGATTATAATCAATATTACCTTGACTGTCTATTAATTCGGTAGTGTTTAAAATGTCATCAACACCAAAACGGATTAATGAAATTCCCCAAGCACTGCGTTCATCAATAGGACTGGCATAAGCCAAATAATCGTATTGAGCAATATTAGCAAAATAATTAGCGTGCATTACAGATACCTGGTGGTCTTGCAGGTGAATTAAGCCTGCAGGATTCCAATAACCAGCATTCACATCATTGGCAGAAGCAACAACGGTATTTGCCATCCCTAATGCTGCAGCATCTACACCAATATTCATAAACTCATTCGAGTATTTCCTAACAACTTGACTGTAGTTAGAAGTACAAACTAAAACAAATAGAAATAAGAAATACTTTTTCAAATGAACTTTTTTTTACAGACAAGAGTGCTGTTTGATTTTTATCAAAAATATAATTTTTTTGTGAGCTTACATCTTCCTTTTATGAAATTAATGGTAAAGTGAAAAACTCTATTAAAAAACGCTTTTCTCATGCACTTATTATATTAAATTTGCCACCTTTGATGCGCTGTTTCAATTACAATAAAAATGAATTTGAAATAATAAACAACCTACTTATGAATATTAAAAAACATATTCCCAATTTAATCACATTGCTCAACCTTTTTTCTGGTTGTATCGCTTTGGTATTTGCTTTTAACAGAGATTTCGAAATGGCTTTTTATTTCGTTTCCCTCGGAATATTTTTGGACTTTTTTGATGGCTTTTTTGCGCGAATGTTCAAGGTTTCTAGTCCACTCGGATTGCAATTAGACTCTCTGGCAGACATGGTAACTAGTGGAGTAGTACCTGGTTTAGTGATGTTTCAAATGATGATTAGTCATTCTTCGCCTATAGTTGCGGGACATTTACAGGTTTTTCCTTATTTAGGATTTATAATTGCTTTAGGTTCGTGTTACCGTTTGGCTAATTTTAATATAGATACCCGTCAAACCGATTCTTTCATTGGTTTGCCAACTCCAGCTAATGCACTCTTTATTTTAAGTTTACCTTTGGTCTTGGAACATTCTGGCTCTTTATTTATTCTTGAAATATTAACTAATCAATGGGTATTATTGCTAATCACACTATTGAGTGCTTATATGTTGAATGCTGAAATTCCGTTATTTTCTTTAAAAATCAAGAAATTTAGTTTAAAGGAAAATACGCTTCAAATTATCTTTTTGATTTTGTCTGTCTTGTTGTTGATTTTCTTTCAATATTTAGGAATTCCTTTATTGATTCTTCTTTACGTTTTGCTTTCTGTAGTGAATAATAAAGTGCTTCAAAAGTAGTTTTTAGAATGAGAAAAAAAGTAGTTAGAAAAAGAACTTCGGTCGTTCGTAAATCGCAAAGAAAGGAAAGTCTTTTCTCTGGAAAGTTGTTGCGCTATTTGATAGTTACTTTTTTTGTTGCTTTGATAATTGGATTTGGTTTTCATTATCGAACTGGTTTAGCTTACTATTTTAGTTTCAAATCGAATAAAGTGATTAGAGCAGAAAGTGATGCCAAACGCATATCTGATGTTCGTAATTTTCAGATTTTAGAAAAACATGAAGGCAAGAGTTTTGGTATTGATGTTTCTGAATATCAAGGTAAAATAAGTTGGTCTTATGTAGATTCATTAGAAAAAAAATATCCATTACACTTTGTTTTTATTCGCGCGACAGTAGGTAAAGATCGCAAAGACCATCAGTTTGAAAAGAATTGGCTTGGCGCTAAAGAAAATAAAATGATTCGTGGTGCTTATCATTATTACCGCCCGAACGAAAACTCATTAGAACAAGCGGAACTTTTTATTAAAACAGTCCATTTTCAAAAAGGAGATTTACCCCCCGTTTTAGATATCGAAAAATTACCTAAAAATCAATCTAT
The DNA here is from genome assembly GCA_965366105.1 of uncultured Flavobacterium sp. GTDB lineage: Bacteria > Bacteroidota > Bacteroidia > Flavobacteriales > Flavobacteriaceae > Flavobacterium. The sequence goes on from CBDUEE010000007.1 coordinate 17,866, forward strand.
TGCGAATCTTAAATTGGGTTTGAAAAGATGGCTGAAAGTGGTGGAATCGCATTACGGAGTTAAGCCTATTATTTATACAGGAGAGCGTTATTATGATGATTTTTTGAAAGAAGAGTTCAGTGACTATCTTTTTTGGATTGCCAATTATAACTTTTATAGAGAGGAAATCGAATCAGATTGGCTTTTTTGGCAATTTACAGAGAAAGCCACAGTTCCTGGAATTAAAGGGAATGTCGATGTGAATATCTATAATGGTGATTTACAGCAATTGCAATTTATTACGGTGGAGTAATTTTATGAATTTATTTGTTTAATGTTACTGTGATAACCCATAACACTAAAATCAATAAAATACTTACAGACATTGGATTGGCAAAATTTACCGTCCATCCCATCCATGCTATTCTTTTGGGTGGAAAAATACGTTTATCTTCTTTGTTGTAATAAAAAATTCCCCAAATCCAGTTATTTGGATCTTGATGCCATTGTCTTTTAGTTTCTTCTGACGGCTTTCCTTTTGTATCCATTTTTTACAAATTAAGAATGATAGAATATATATTATTTGAATCTAAGGAATTAAAACTCCAGTTTTTTCTTTCTTAACTCGAAATTTTGTCCCAGATACACACGACGTACCATTTCGTCCTCTACTAATTCTTCTGGAACTCCTGCTTTTAGAATTCCTCCTTCAAACATTAAATAAGTTTTGTCCGTAATAGCTAAAGTTTCTTGAACGTTGTGATCTGTAATCAAAATTCCGATATTCTTGTTTTTTAATTGTGCTACTATACGCTGAATATCCTCGACTGCAACTGGGTCAACACCGGCAAAAGGTTCATCTAGCAATATAAATTTAGGATCTGTAGCCAGACAACGTGCAATTTCTGTACGACGGCGTTCTCCTCCAGAAAGTAAATCTCCGCGATTGGTGCGAATGTGTTGAAGGCTAAATTCGTCAATTAGGCTTTCCATCTTTGCTACTTGTTCTGCTTTAGAAAGCTTTGTCAATTGTAAGACACTCAAGATATTATCTTCGATACTTAATTTTCTAAAAACAGATGCTTCTTGTGCTAAATAACCAATTCCTTGCTGTGCTCTTTTGTACATAGGATAATCAGTAATATCCAAATCGTCCAAATAGATATTACCCGAATTTGGTTTAACCAATCCAACAATCATATAAAAAGAAGTTGTTTTCCCAGCACCATTTGGGCCTAAAAGTCCAACGATTTCTCCTTGATTCACTTCTACCGAAATGCCTTTTACAACACTACGCCCTTTATATGTTTTGACTAGATTTTCGGCTCTTAATTTCATTTTCTTAGATTTAATGTTGTCAAAGAAACGAATTTTGCTTCTTTTGTGTTTTAATTTAACTTCAATTTTAGAATTTGAAGCTTACGATAAATAGAAATAAAAAAAATAACCACATAGAATCATAGTTTTTAATTGTTGAAATTAGACATTCCATTTTATAAAGAATATTCCAATACTAACTTATTTAAAATTTCTATGTTTCTATGTGGTGAAAAATATTTTTATTGAACGCTTTCTTCAAGAGCTTCCCAGAATTCATACGCTCTGCGTAAATGTGGTACAACAATGGTCCCGCCCACAAGTGTAGCAATTCCCATGGCTTCCATCATTTCTTCTTTGGTAACTCCTTGTTTAAAGCTGGTTTCTAAATGATACTTTACGCAATCATCACAACGTAAAACTGCTGAAGCTACTAGTCCTAGCAACTCTTTGGTTTTTACATCTAATGCTCCAGCCGCATAGGCATTGGTGTCTAGATTAAAAATGCGTTTTACAATTTTATTATTGTCTGCCAATAATTTTTCGTTCATTTTAGAACGGTACTCGTTAAATTCTTCTATTATATCAGCCATTTATTTTGTTTTTATTTTTTACTACTATTTTCGAAATTAATATACTCACCTCGTAAATTATTAACATCGGTATCGTTACTATTACTTGACTCACAACATCTGGAGGAGTTACAATTGCTGCAACGATAAGGATTACAATTACTGCATATTTCCAATATTTTCGTAAAAAAACAGGTGTTACTAGTCCTAATTTTGTTAGGAAATAGATGATTATTGGTAATTCGAAAAATAATCCACAGGCGATAACACTCGTTTTTACCATTCCAATATACGAATCGACACTAAATTGGTTTTTTACTACGTGACTTATTGTAAACGTAGCGAAAAAGTTGACCGACATAGGTACAATTACAAAATAACCAAATAACACGCCTAAGAAGAAAAGTAATGAGGATGAAAAAATAAATAGTTTAGCATTTTTTTTCTCTGCTGTATATAACGCTGGACTGATAAACTTCCATACTTCCCACAATATAAATGGAAATCCAAGAATAAATCCTGCGGTTATACAAGTCCAAATTAAGACATTGATTTGGCCTTCCATATTCGTGTTTTGAATGATAAAAGGCATTTCTGTTACGCAAATAGTTTCTCCAAAACCAATTTGATTAGATAAATCACAAAAAAAGCGATAGGTTACAAAATTAGGATCTGTAGGTCCAAATATAATAACATCAAAAATGTAATCACTTATAAAAAAAGTGAAAGTAGCCAAAATTAATATTGCAATTGTACTTCTAACCAGCAGCCATCTTAATTCTTCAAGATGGTCTAGAAACGACATTTCGTTTAAGTTTTTTTTAGCCATTATACGATTCCTTCTTTTAAAATATCATGTAAATGCAGTACGCCTTTGTATTCGCCACTATCAACAACAACAAGTTGAGTGATAGAGAAATCTTCCATTATATTCAGTGCCTCTACTACCATAGCATCAGAAGAAGTGATTTTTGGATTTTTTGTCATAATATCTATGGCAGTCAAATCGGCAAAAGTATCTCTGTCGTTTAACATTCGTCGGATATCACCATCAGTAATAATACCTATTACTGCACCATTTTCGACTACAGCAGTGACACCGAGACGTTTTTCAGAAATTTCAAAAATAACTTTTTTAATGGGTGCATCTGGTGCAACCATAGGTTTTAGACTGTGTTCCAACATGTCTTTTACACGCAGCAGCAATTTTTTCCCTAATGCGCCACCGGGATGATAAACAGCAAAATCTTCAGGTTTAAAATCACGCATTTCCATAAGGCAAACGATAAGAGCATCGCCCATGACTAGTTGTGCGGTGGTGCTGTTCGTAGGAGCCAGATTGTTTGGACAAGCTTCAGAATCTATTGTTGTGTTAAGGACAATATCAGAACCTTTTGCTAAAAACGAAGTCATGTTTCCAGTGATTGCAATGAGGGTATTTCCAAACCTTTTTAATAACGGAACTAGGACTTTTATTTCAGGACTGTTGCCGCTTTTTGAAATACATATAATCACATCCTCACGCTGAATCATGCCTAAATCGCCATGAATAGCTTCGGAAGCGTGCAAAAAAAGTGACGGAGTGCCAGTAGAATTGAATGAAGCTACCATTTTTTGAGCAATAATAGCACTTTTACCTATTCCTGTTACAACTAATCTTCCCTTGGAGTTATAGATTTTTTGTGTGGCTTCGATAAAGTTTTCATCCAGAAAATCAGCTAGTTTGGCTATAGATTGGCTTTCCGATAAAATTGTTTTTTTGGCGCTAGCCAATATATTTTCTTTAGTAATCAAAACAGAATAATTAAAATTTGTATGTATAAAAGAAATTTGTATCTTTAGATGTTGCAAATTTATACAAAATACCACGTAATAAAGAATGAATCCAAACGAAATTGACATACACAAAGAATTAAAGAAGTATTTTGGCTTTAGCCAATTCAAAGGATTGCAGGAACAAGTCATAAAAAGTATACTGAATCAACAGAATACATTTGTGATCATGCCTACGGGAGGAGGAAAATCGCTTTGTTATCAATTACCCGCTTTAATTCAGGAAGGTACCGCTATTGTGGTTTCACCACTAATTGCTTTAATGAAAAATCAGGTAGATGCTATCAGAAGTTTATCTTCTGAGAATGGAATTGCCCACGTTTTGAATTCTTCTCTTACCAAAACAGAGATTGCTCAAGTAAAAAAGGATATTACTTCTGGATTAACAAAATTACTCTATGTAGCTCCTGAGTCTTTAACTAAAGAGGAATATGTGAGTTTTCTTAAAAATGTAACCATTTCTTTTGTAGCAATTGATGAAGCACATTGTATTTCGGAATGGGGACATGATTTTAGGCCGGAATATAGGAATCTCAAGCATATTATTAAGCAATTAGGAGATGTTCCTATCATTGGACTGACAGCTACAGCTACGCCAAAAGTTCAGGAGGATATCTTAAAAAATCTTGATATGACGGATGCAACTACTTTTAAGGCATCTTTTAACAGACCAAACTTATATTACGAAGTACGTACTAAAACAAAAAATATTGAGTCGGATATTATTCGTTTCATAAAACAACATAAAGGAAAATCAGGGATTATTTATTGCTTGAGTCGCAAGAAAGTTGAGGCTATTGCCGAAGTTTTGCAAGTCAACGGAATAAGTGCTGTGCCTTACCATGCGGGATTAGATGCTAAAACCAGAGCAAGACATCAAGATATGTTTCTTATGGAAGATGTTGATGTAGTGGTGGCAACCATTGCTTTTGGGATGGGAATTGACAAACCCGATGTGCGGTTTGTAATTCATCATGATATTCCAAAATCGTTAGAAAGTTATTATCAAGAAACTGGGCGTGCCGGACGTGATGGAGGCGAAGGTCATTGTTTAGCGTATTATTCCTATAAAGATGTAGAGAAATTAGAGAAGTTTATGTCTGGTAAACCCGTTGCCGAACAAGAAATAGGTTTCGCATTATTGCAAGAAGTCGTAGCTTACGCTGAAACTTCGATGTCTAGGCGAAAATTTTTACTGCATTATTTCGGTGAGGAATTTGATGATGTAACAGGCGATGGGGCTGATATGGATGACAATGTTCGAAATCCAAAAACAAAAGTAGAAGCACAAGATCAAGTCGTAAAACTTTTAGAAGTAGTACGAGATACTAAACATTTATACAAGTCTAAAGAAGTCGTTTTTACCTTAATTGGTCGTGTAAATGCTGTAATTAAAGCCCATAGAACGGATACACAATCATTTTTTGGATGTGGTGCAAATCACGATGAAAAATATTGGATGGCCTTATTAAGACAAGTTTTGGTTGCTGGGTTTTTATCTAAGGATATTGAAACTTATGGAATTGTGAAAATCACAGATAAAGGATTGGATTTTATTAAAAAACCAAAATCTTTTATGATGTCTGAGGATCATGAATACAATGAAATTGTTGATGGAGCTATTGTTACAGCTTCTAAATCTACAGCCGTTGCAGATGAGGTTTTAATGGGAATGTTACGGGATTTGCGAAAAAAAGTAGCTAAAAAAGTAGGAGTTCCTCCTTTTGTAGTTTTTCAAGACCCGTCATTGGAAGATATGGCCTTAAAATATCCTGTTTCTCAAGAAGAAATGATTAATATTCATGGAGTTGGAGAAGGAAAAGCTAAGAAATATGGAAAGGAATTTCTAGAATTAATTAGCCGATATGTTGATGAAAATGATATTATCCGTCCAGAGGATTTAGTGGTAAAATCTACAGGAGTCAATTCAGTAAATAAGCTTTATATTATTCAAAACATCGATCGCAAACTATCGCTCAACGATATAGCTTCGGGAAAAGGGATCAATATGGATGCTCTGATAAAAGAAATGGAGCAAATTGTATATTCGGGAACCAAACTGAATATCAAATATTGGATTGATGATATGCTTGATGACGATCAGCAAGAAGAAATTCATGATTATTTTATGGAATCAGAATCAGATAATATTGAATCCGCACTTAAAGAATTTGATGGAGATTATGATCTTGATGAATTGCGTTTGATGCGAATCAAGTTTATAAGTGAAGTTGCGAATTAAAATTATATTCAAATAGTATAAATTCCAAATTCCAATTCGTAGGTAATTGGAATTTGGAATTTTTTATTTAAAATTTAGCCTTCGTAAACTTCTCCTCGATGTGGCTTCAAAGCATCACGAATAGCAATCATGTTTTCATCAGTTACTACTATAAAAGCAGTCGCCTGCATTTCACTTTGAATGTCAAAACCAGTGATATTAATTGGTAGTTTTTTCATTGCGATGTATTCCTTTAAATGAATTTCGTGATGCTCGGCAGTTTTAGCAGAAGTAGGTCCACGAAAATCCCATATTAGTTTTATTTTTCTAGACATATTTTTATGAATTATAAAGGTTCTTATTTTCTAAGGAGCAAAGTTACGAAGTCTATTTTGAAAAAGCATTTCAGATTCAATAACTAATTTCACTTCAAAATACTACTTTTGCACTTTGTTTTCGTAGTCTGAATAATCAAATTAAGAAAGCAAAGACTAAACATTAAAAAATGCCACAAGAACTTCTATTACAAGTTACACCCGAAATAGCTGCAAACGAATTGTTGCTAAAAGACTATTTGTCGAAACAAATTAAAGTTTCGGTAGATGAGATTCAGCATGTTACCGTTTTAAAACGCTCTATAGATGCGCGTCAGAAGTCAGTAAAAATAAATTTAAAAGTTTCTATTTATCTAAAGGGAGAACCATTTCAAGAAGTTAAATTCCAGCTTCCGGCTTATAAAAATGTTTCCAATTCGCAAGAAGTAATTGTTGTGGGAGCAGGTCCAGCAGGTCTTTTTGCTGCTTTACAATTAATAGAACTGGGTTTGAAACCTATAGTTATTGAGCGTGGAAAAGAGGTACGTGGTCGTCGTCGTGATCTAAAAGCTATTAATGTAGAACATATAGTCAACGAAGATTCTAATTATTGCTTTGGCGAAGGTGGTGCAGGAACTTATTCTGATGGGAAATTATATACCCGATCCAAAAAGCGAGGTGACGTAACGCGAATTCTAGAATTATTTGTAGCTTTTGGTGCTACTCCAGATATTCTAGTAGATGCTCATCCGCACATTGGGACGAATAAATTACCTCAGATTATTCAGGATATTCGAGAAAAAATTATTGAATTTGGCGGACAGGTTTTATTTGAAACACGATTGACCGATATTTTAATAAAAAATAATGAAGTGCAAGGAATTGTAACTCAAAAAGGAGATACAATTTTTGCCAATAAATTAATTCTTGCTACGGGACATTCTGCTCGTGATATTTATGAATTATTAGATAAAAAGAAGATTTTTATAGAAGCCAAACCTTTTGCCTTGGGCGTTCGAGCAGAGCATCCTCAATCATTAATTGATAGTATTCAGTACAGTTGTGATTACCGAGGCGAACATTTGCCTGCGGCACCTTATTCTATCGTTAAGCAAGTAAACGGTCGCGGAATGTATTCGTTTTGTATGTGTCCCGGTGGTGTGATCGCTCCTTGTGCAACGAGTCCGGGTGAAGTGGTGACTAATGGTTGGTCTCCATCTAAAAGAGATCAGGCTACTGCTAACTCTGGGATTGTAATCGAATTGAAGTTAGAAGATTTCAAGCCGTTTGCTAAATTTGGAGCTTTGGCAGGAATGGAATTCCAAAAAAGTATTGAGCAAAAAGCATGGCACTTAGCTGGCGAGACTCAAAAAGTTCCGGCACAACGCATGATCGATTTTACTCAAAATAGAGTTTCATCGGATATTCCTAAAACCTCTTATGTTCCGGGAACGACTTCGGTAGAGATGGGACAGGTTTTTCCTAGTTTTTTAACTCAAATATTAAGAGAAGGTTTTACTGAATTTGGCAAATCGATGAGAGGATATTTAACAAATGAAGCAATACTTCATGCGCCAGAATCTAGAACTTCTTCACCTGTGAGGATTCCAAGAGATTTATATAGCTATGAACATTTGCAAATAAAAGGTTTGTATCCGTGTGGAGAAGGAGCAGGTTATGCAGGTGGAATTATTTCTGCTGCGATTGATGGAGAAAAATGCGCGTTGATGATTGCCGATGCTTTGAAGAAGTAGATTTCTAGAAAACGCCTTGGTGTTTTCTTTAAAATAAAAAATACTTTGAAATATAAAACGCCTTGCTACTAACAAGGCGTTTTTCATATTTTAATTATTTTTTATTCTTTAATCGATCTTTAAAAAGCTTTTCAAATTTTTCAATTTTTGGTTGAATAACTAATTTACAATATTTTTGGTTTTTATTATTAGCGTAATAATTTTGCTGATAATTTT
>CBDUEE010000008.1:0-25005 GCA_965366105.1 uncultured Flavobacterium sp.
CCATGGCTACCGGAACTTTTATCGAAAGTAAATACAATACCGATACAGCAAAAATTTTAATTTATAATGCTTGGTGGTTTGAAGCCATTCATGTGTTTTTTCTAATTAATTTTATTGGGAACATTAAACGTTACCAACTTTTGAAAAAAGAAAAATGGGCGACTTTAATACTCCATCTCTCTTTTATATTCATTATTTGTGGTGCTTTCGTAACTCGATATATTAGTTATGAAGGAATGATGCCCATTCGAGAAGGTGCATCCGAAAATCAAATTTTTTCAGATAAAACTTTTTTAACGGTATTTGCAGATGGTGAGTACAAAGGCGAAATGAAACGTAGGGTTTTTGAAAAACAAGTACTACTTTCTCCAGCCACCAATAATAATTTCAGTATGTCTGAAAATTTTGCCGACACAAAATTTGAAGTAGACTATCAAAATTTTATTATGGGTGCCAAAGAATATGTAAAACCCGATCCAAAAGGAATCCAGTATCTAAAAATTGTTGAAGCTGGTGATGGTGGACGTCATGAACATTTTTTGAAGGAAGGGGAAGTTCAAAACATTCATAATGTTTTATTTTCATTGAACAAATATACAGATGGAGCCATAAATATTACTACAACAGGAAAAGAGTACACGATTCAAACTCCTTTTGAAGGTAATTTTATGCGAATGGCAGATAAGTTAGAAGGTACAGTAGCAAAAGATAATGTTCAACCATTAATGATGCGTTCACTTTACAGTATTGGTGATATGCGATTTGTATTTCCTGATCAAGCCGTAAAAGGAATTATAGATTATGAGTCGGATAATGATTATAAAGCGAAAACACACGAAGATGCTTTAGTTGTAAAAATAAAAGCAGAAGGCCAAGAAAAAACAGTAACAGTTGTAGGTTCTAAAGGTAGAATAGGAGAATCTAAAACAGTGAAAATTGGTAAGATTGATTATACTTTTTTCTACGGAAGTAAAGCATACGTCTTGCCATTTAAAGTAAAATTGAATAAGTTCATCGCACAAAAATATCCCGGAACCGAAAAAAGTTATTCCTCTTTTGAAAGTGAAGTAACCGTTGAAGATGAAAAACCTTTTGATGCCAAGATTTTTATGAATAATGTTTTAGATTATAAAGGATATCGCTTTTTTCAATCGGGATTTGATCCAGATGAAAAAGGAACAATTTTATCTGTAAATCATGATTTCTGGGGAACAGGACTCACCTATATTGGTTATTTTTTATTGTATTTTGCAATGATGGCTATTATGTTTACTAAACATTCCCGTTTTGCTGATGTAAAACGCAGATTAGAAATTGTTAAAAAGAAAAAAGCAAAATTATTAACTATTTTATTGTTAGTTTTTAGTTTCAATAGCTTTGCACAGCAACCAGAACACGATCACGCGGATCACGCAGGTCATGCTCACACAGAAGCTGAAGCGATTCCGGAAAGTCACACCAATCATACTAAAAAAGCTTTAGGCCAAGCGGAAATAGATGCCTTAATTTTAAAATTTAAAGTACCGGAAGAACATGCTGCTAAATTTGGCCGATTGGTTATTCAAGATGGTGGTGGTAGAATGAAGCCTATAAATACATTCTCTTCTGAATTGTTGAGAAAGGTAAGTCATAGCAATAGTTATAAAGGTATGAATTCCGATCAGGTATTTATGTCGATGACACAATATGCCGGTTATTGGATCGAAATTCCAATTATTTATCTTAGAACTGGAAATGATAGTATTAGGAAAATTATTGGAGTCGATAAAGCTGCAGAATCTGCTCCTTTTGTATCCTTTTTTGATGCTAAAGGAAATTATAAACTATCAAAATATTTAGAAGAAGCATTCAAATCAGCAAATCCAAATCAATTTGAAAAAGATTTTATAGAAACGGATAAAAAAGTAAATCTAATGGAATCTGCTTTAAGCGGACGAATATTGAAGATTTTTCCAATTCCAAATGATAAAAATAACAAATGGATTTCTTTCTTAGAACTCAACGAAGCAGGATTAAAAGGAATGGAAGCAACCTACACCAAGAGTGTATTACCTCTTTATTTTGGTTCATTAGCTAATGCTTCCACTTCAAAAGACTATAAAACTGCAAATGAATTATTGGAAAGCATTCATGGTTTTCAAAAACGTTTTGGTAGTAAAGTAATGCCAAGCGAAGAAAAAATCACGTCTGAAATTTTGTATAATAAATATGATATTTTTCAAAAACTTCCAGTCGGTTATATCATTGCAGCTATTTTAATGTTGTTTTTTACTATTCTAAAAATATTTAAAGAAAGAAAATCTTTGAATTACTTAGTGAATTTCATGCATATTGTCGTTCTTTTATTATTTATTCTTCACACCGGAGGATTGATTGCCAGATGGTATATTTCTGGTCATGCTCCTTGGAGTAATGCGTATGAGTCTATCATATATGTAGCTTGGGCAACAATGTTTTTTGGTCTGGCTTTCGATCGTAAATCGAAACTAACCGTTGCTTCTTCTGCCTTTGTTACCGCAATGATATTAGGAGCGGCTTATATGAATTGGATCGATCCAGAAATTGCAAACTTACAACCCGTTCTTAATTCCTATTGGTTGATGATTCACGTTGCGGTAATTGTGGCGAGTTATGGTCCTTTTGCATTGGGAATGATTTTAGGTTTTGTTTCTTTATTATTAATCTTTTTTACCAATGAAAAGAACAAAGCCAAAATGGATTTGAATATTCAAGAAATCACTTATATCAATGAATTAGCTTTAACTATAGGTTTGATCATGTTGACTATTGGTAACTTTTTGGGAGGACAATGGGCTAATGAAAGTTGGGGACGCTACTGGGGATGGGATCCAAAAGAAACTTGGGCCTTAATTAGTATAATGGTTTATGCCTTTGTTATTCATGCTCGTTTTGTACCTTCATTACGCGGAAAATGGATTTTTAACTTGATGAGTATGTTTGCCTTTGTATCTATTTTGTTTACTTATTATGGTGTTAATTTCCATTTAGTAGGTTTGCACTCTTACGCTAGTGGTGAAGCACATTCCTTAAATTGGATTTGGTATTCATTGGGAACTATAACTTTTATAGGAGCGATTACGTATCCAAAATATAAAAAGTATTACAAGAAATAAAAATAATTTCTATTTCAAAAAAAAAGGTTCAACTGCATCGTTGAACCTTTTTTTATGCTTCTAATTCTTTTTTATGGAGCTTATAATATTCTAAAGGTGGCATTCCTGCTATTTCCTTGAAACTAGTAAAAAAGGGATTATAGGAAGTAAAACCAACTTTTTTAGATAATGATTCTAAGGTATTTTTATTTAGGAAATTCAATTCAATAAGATGAATGGCATCGTGAATTCGGATTAATTTTTTAAATTCAGAAAAAGAGAGAAAAGAGTGGTACTTAAAGAGATATGAAATATGGCTTTTGGGTATTTTTAAGTTTGTAGATAAATCAGTAATACTTAGATCAGCATTTCTAAACAATTCAAATTGTAATGCAACAGATTCAATTTGAGTAATGTAAGCCATAATATTTAAATCTATTTTTTCTTTTAGAATTAAATGTTGACTGTTTTTAAGTTCTATATCTGAGTTTATTTTCCAAATGTCTTTTAGTACTAAGTTATTGTTTTTATTCTCGTTAAACTTTTGATGTAATAAATTGTATCCAAAAAGAATTTCTGGAGAAATTAGAATTTTGAATAGTATTACAGCCCAAATTAGTGCAGATATCCACTGATACGAAAATCCCTTAATACTTTCATTGGTATATATCTCTAGGCACACGGATAGGAATAATCTAATGAGTGCTAGGATTAGCCCAACAAATAGAAATAAGGTCCAATTATTTATTAATTTATTTTGCTTTTGAAGTACTTTTATTTCTCCTTTTCTACTCCAAATTTTTGTTTTTAATAAGTGAAAACATAAAAAGATATACGTTATCGAAAAAATAAAAAATAAAATGTATAATACTATTTCTAATATATTATTTCCAAAATCAATTTGATCTTGATTATTTATTAGCAACAACAAAGAGAGTGGAAATATGAAATGCAAAAGGTCTTTTAAGTAAATTTTATTTTTATTTTCTGCTAAATTTTTAAAATAGAGATAACATAATGGTATCACTATGATCGAAGCGTTCGAGTATTTTGAAAAGGTAATTTTGAAAGAAGGATCAAAAATAAAATAAGTCAAACCTGAGAATAAAAAGCGAAGTGAAATAATTAGAATTAGAATAATGATGTATGGATTCATTATTCTATTCACAGCGTAATTTTTGAAAATTAGTAAGGCTGTTGTAAGACCAATTATTCCCGTAACAATAGAAAGTAAGCTTATATACATTTTTCTTATTATATTAATTTAGGAAATGAGATTGTACAACTGAGAATACTAAAAACCAAGAAGAGATAAATAACAATATATTTCATTCAAATAATTCTTAATGATATAAAGTTATTTTTAGCTAAATTCTTTTTTTACACATTAAAACTTAATTTAATAGTTACTAATAACTGAAAAGTTTTTACTAATTAATCAAATAATCGTTTAAAGGCATATTTTATCGATAAAATACGTTAAATTTATTATAATATTGAATTAAATTAATTCCTATGAAATATTTCTTATTATTTTTTTGTTCTACATTTTATGGACAAATTTTACATCATCAAATGATTTCTTCACAAAGTAAATCTGCCATTTTATCAAATGGTATGCTTGTCAAGCAAACTATTGGACAGGAAAGTGTAATTGGAAATTCGAAGGGTGATTTTATAATTATACAGGGTTTTCAACAGAATTATTGGGCAAAACTATTGACAGATGTTCCATTAAAAAATAATCTAGTCGTTACTACTTATCCTAATCCTTTTATAACATCCGTAAATTTTGAATTTTCTAAACCTATTAAAGAAATTTCTATAAGTGTATTTGATATTGGTGGCCGTTTATTATTCAATCAACTCAAAGAAGTACAGGAAGGAGTTTTGACTTTAGATTTATCCGGATTACCCAATGCTCTTTATTTAGTCAAAATTACAAATAGTGAGATTAAGCAGTATGTTAAAATTATTAAAAAATCATTATGAAAACAAAACTACTTTTATTTAGCTTATTTATTATGTGTCATTTGGTATCAGCTCAAGAAATATTTTTTAAAGCAGGAAAAAATTTAACTTCCTATAGTTACAGTAGTTCGGCTGAAAATCAAATTTTGAAATTAAAAAGTAAAATTGGAGCTAATTATGAAATTGGATATCGACAAAATGTTAAAGAAAAGTTCAATTACCAAGCCAGTTTCACCTTAAACCAATTTAATAGTTTTAGTACAAATGAAGTACAATCCTATTCTTGGAATACTACTTATATAGGTTTACAAAATGGAATTGGATATATTCTTTTTAAAAACCAAAAAAATCTTTCAATAGAACTTAAAGGAGCAGTAAATCTTGCGACAATAGTTGATGGTAAAGAGGTGATAAATGGTGTTGTTTATGACATTAGAAAACTATCCGAATTTAAAGGTTTATTTTTTCAACCCAGCATTGGCTTAGATTTAAAATATCCTATAAGTGATAGTTGTATGGTTAGTTTAAGTTATAATTTTTCGAATGCCTTTAAGCTTTCACATGCTACCGATGAGAAGTTAGCTTTTATTAATAATCAAATTCAATTTGGACTTCATTTTCCTTTATAAAAAACTTATTATGAAAAAAATCTACTTAATATTAGTTTTTTTAGTTAGTACCATTTCGTATTCACAGACAAATGGAATCAGCTATCAAGCCTTAATTTTGAATCCAAATGCTCAAAAAATGCCAGGTATAAATCCTGCTAATACAGCATTGATAAACCAATCTGTTTGTTTGCAATTTAGTATTGAAGATGAGACACAGCAATTAGAATATAAAGAAACGATTAGCACCGTTACGGATGAGATGGGTATGGTTAATCTAGTTATTGGTTTAGGAAATCAAACGGGCGGCTATGCTACTAATTTTAAAGCTGTAAATTGGGTTTTCGGTGTAAAAAAATTAAAAGTAGGAGTAAATACAACCGGTGATTGTTCTTCTTTTATGGAAGTTAGTGATCAAGTTTTTAATGCTGTCCCTTTTGCTTTTTCTGCCCAAACGGTAAGTGGAATTGTTAGTATTGAGAATGGTGGGACTAACGCATCTAATATTCTGGATGCAAAAATGAATTTAAATTTAAATAATGTTGATAACACCCATGATTTTGATAAACCAATAAGTAATGCTACTCAAAATGGTTTAGATTTAAAAGAAGTGTTACTTAATAAATCGACAAATGTTATAGTTGATGGTTTTTCGGATGTTAAATATCCAACAGTAAAAGCATTAAAAACCTATGTTGATAATCAATTTTCAAATGGTTTTGTGGTTGATGCAGATGCGAATAACAAGGGTAAGATTCAATTATCAGGTGATTTAGCAGGTACTGCTACACTTCCTAAAGTGCCAGGATTATTATTAAAAGCAAATTTAGATTCACCTGCTTTTACAGGAATACCCAATTTACCAACAACAACTGTCGCTGTAACACAAACTGCAGGAAATATTTCTACAGCTATTGCTACAACTGCTTTTGTTGGAGATGCCTTAACTACTGCTATAAACGGAAATTTTGTAGATGTAAGATCTGATCAAAGTATTGCAGGTACAAAAACGTTTACAAATTCTATTCAAATAGAGGATCAGTTGCGCTTTTCAAATACTTCTGGGGCAGTAAAATGGGAATTGTATGCATCTAGAGATGACATTTCATTTTCACAATCTGGTGGTGATACTAACCAATTTATGGTAAAATCTGGTGGGGAGGTCTCCTCTAAAGGAAGTATGACTGTCAATGAGTCGGGAGTTACTGGTAAAGGTCTTATTTTATCTGATGATGGTGATTTTGTTGCTATGAATGATGGATACGGGACTTTGCGTTTTTCATCAGGCGTAAAGATTACAGATGCAAATAAAGGAGGTGCAACGGTAATTACATTAGGAGCAAATGGAAGAATTGAAACAACAAATCAATTAGTTGCTGGTGAGGTAACGTATACGAATACTGATGGAACAGTTGGTCAAGTATTAACGACTGATGGAGCTGGAATTACGTACTGGATGACACCAAACCTGCCTACAAACAGTACTTTTGTAGATTTAACAACTGTACAAACTATTGCTGGAGTAAAAACATTTGAAACTGATATAATTGTAAATGGAATAACAGTAGGTAGAGGAAATTTTAACGAAAATTCTAATACAACAATAGGTTTAGGTGCTTTACAAAATAATGCTGGTTATGCAAATACAGCTGTTGGAAGAGCTGCTCTTCAAGCCAATGAAAATGCGAGCGGTAATTCAGCTTATGGTTATTTAGCGCTTGGAAATAATGTGTCTGGAAACGATAATGTGGCTGTAGGACGTCAAGCATTAGAAAATAGTGTTTCTGGTTCAGAAAATACTGCTATAGGTCATCTTGCCGATGTGTCCGTAGATGGAATCTCTAATTCTGTAGCGTTAGGTTCAATGGCCACTGTTACTACTTCCAATACCATCCAATTAGGTAATACTAATATAACAAACGTAAAAACTAGTGGAAAATTAACTTCTGGAGCAATAACTTATACAAATACAGATGGTTCAAATGGACAATTTTTGTCTACTAATGGAGCTGGTACAACTTTATGGGTTGACGGTGCACATGAAATTACTGATGTAACTGAGGAACTTTTATCGACACTATCTCAAACAACTTTTACGCTTGCACAAATTCCATCTACAAAAAGCAAAGTAAAAATGTATGTGAATGGTATTAGGATTAGTAACACGGCATATACTATTATTGATAACGTTTTGACCTACATTCCCGCTAATAATGGAAATGCTATACTAGGTGCTACTGAAAGAATTCAGTTTGATTATTTTTATTAATTATACCTAAACTTATCAAATTAATCACAGGAAAATGAAAAAATATTATTTCATAGTCGGTTTTTTTTTCTCACTAATGAGTTATTCACAAGGTAATTATACTATTAATAATTTAAGTGATGATGGTACTATTGGTACCTTGAGATATGCCATACAAAATACTACAGTTAGTACAATTGATTTCGATACAAATCTGACTGGGACTTTAACCCTAATAGCTAATTTACCAAATATTACTCGAAATTTGACGATCACTGGAAATGGAACTAGTAATTTGATTTTATCTGGAAATAATACCTACAAAATGTTCCAGGTTTCTAACGGTGCTTTATTCACAATTTCTAATATTACTTTTACTAAAAATGCAGCTACAGCGGGTTCAATTTTTAGAGCCGACAATAATAATTCGGCTGTAGTTGCCAACTCAGTAAACATAATCGCCAACTCAAATAGTTATGCTTTTTATACCAATAATTCATCATCAATAACTATTTCTAACAGTACTTTTAGCTCTAACTCTGGTGTTTTATTTGGAAGCGATTACGGAAGCACTCCCAATAACACATCTGATATTGAAACGGATTATTCCAATAGAATAACTGTTTTAGGATGTACATTTACAGCAAATTCGGGAACTATATTTAATACAGAACGATACGTAAAAATTGATAATTGTAACTTTAATGATAATACGGGTCAAATAGGAAATTTTCGAGGTTTAAATAGATATCAAATACTAAACTCCACCTTTATTAATAATTCTGGAGGGTCTTTATTTTCTTTTTATTCAGATATAGCTAACGGTACTTTTTTGGCAACACTAGGCACAAATCAGCACTTATTTGAAGGCAATATATTTAAAGATAACTCGGGTACAATCATAAATACAGGAAGTGTTAATGAACAAAGTTTAACCACAATAAAAAGTAATATTTTCATCAATAACGGAACTGCTTATTCAGGAACTCCAGCTGTAATTGATACTAATATCTTAGATAATTTCTTCAATTCAATTGTGCATTCTGTATCTCAAAGTACAGTAATTATTACAATGAATCGCTCTGTTTTTAATACAAACACTGGAAATGGGAATTTAGAAACAACGGATTTTGAGCTTTCAATAGTTGGCGGTAATGCAATTTTAGCATCTCCAACACCATCCAGCATTAGTTCAAATGGAAATACATATACATTGGGAATTGCACTTTTAGGAGAAATTTCTGGAGAAGAAGTGCTTACTGTTTCTCCTGTATCTAATTCTATTTTTGATAGCAGTTTCAATATTGCAGGGAACAGTCAAAGAAATAATACGGTAATATTAAACTTTTTGGATGATGATTCCGATGGTGTTTCTAATTTTCTAGATATTTGTCCTAATACGCAAGCGGGCGTAAGAGTTTATCCAAATAATGGTTGTGAGGATACTAGTTATCCTTTTGTAACTTATTTTGATTATAATTCTTACTCGATTAATTATCTTAATAATTTTACTTCTACAACAAATCGCAATTTGTATTTATTAGGTTATGATAGCAATTGGAATACTTTTATAAAAAAGTTGACCCCTCAAAAAGTCTTGTCGGAGGTGTTTTCATCAACAGTATTAAATTTAGAAAAATTAACTACAGATGGCTTAAATAATATCTTTATTTCATGTTACAACTATACTAGTAATTCTTCTGAAATAAAGAAAATTAATCAGGAGGAGGAGGTAATCAATATTTACAATTTTAGTAATGCATATATTCAAGATTTTATAGTAGACAAATTGGGTGTTGTCTATTTGTCTTTGTATGATAATATTACAAATACTACATCCTTAAAAAAAATTAATTCGGATGGAACACTAGTTACTTTAGAAAATATTTCAAGTGGGTATTATCAATATTTGACTGATGATGGATTGGGAAATGTATATTTTGTGTACAATGACAATACTTTTAGTACAATAAAAAAAATGACAAGTGATGGAAACATTTCGGATTTCTTCAGTGAAAATAATAGTTATATTCAAAATATCAAATTAGATAGTGTAGGAAATATGTATATTGTTTGTAATAATAATAGTTCTAATTCTTATCAATTAAAAAAGATTTCCACTACGGGAATTGCTACTGATTTATTTACATTAAATAACGGATATATCCAAAGTATAGCAATAGGTACAATGAACAGGTTGTTTTTTTCAACCTATAACTATAATACAGCTCAGCGATCAATAAACATTTTGAGTTCAGACGGAATTATAGTTTCTTATACTGATTTTTTAGGACAAGGATTATATAATGATACATTAGGAAATATATATTTTTCTGACGATCAAAGCAAAAAAATTATAGCTACAAAAATGGTGGCTCTAAATCCTGATTTATCAAATTTTGCCGCTATTAATAACTATTATTTCGACCAATCATTTACGATAACTAATCCCCACAGTAATAGCACTGGTGCGTTTACTTATACTAGTGACAATACAAACGTGGCTACAATAAATGGCAATACAATCACTTTTACGGGGATTGGAACGGCAAATATTACTGGAAATCAAGATGCAGATGCTAATTATGAAAGCGGTTCTATTTCTGCTTTACTAACAGTAATTGGTGTAAAAGTAGTATCAAAATATGGCGTTATTTCTGAAACTGGAAGTAATTATGTAAATAAAAATGGGAGCATAGGTACTGTAAATGCTGTTGATACTAATGGAAAAGAAGTAAAAGTGAAAACTCAATTATAAAGGAATAATGAAAAATTTAATTGAACTCTCTCATTTTATAAAATAAAACTGAAACAGTAGGACACTATATTATTTTTCTTTTACAGCATAAAAAGGGTTCAACATTGCTGTTGAACCTTTTTTAGTAATTATAAATTAAATTTTATTTATACTTTTCCTAAAGTGTATAATTTTTCCATTGTAGGAGTTAAACTTCCGCCAGCAGGTTCCAATGTTATTCCGAAAGCTTCTGCTTGATCTGCATTATTAACTGCAAATAATTTTTGTTCATTAGCATCAAAGTTTTCTAATAATCCAATGCTTGTTGGTGTTAAAGGACTTAGTTTCAAAGCCCAAACCTGATACACCATTCCTGCTGGGGGCTCTGGTAAACCAGTAGCATCGATATAAACCACTTTCGAATCCTGATTCCAATACACTTTTGCAAACGATTCTGGAGCTACAGCTTGTCCGCCAAGGGCAATAACTGTATTTTTAGTATCTCTAACAACCGCTAAACTTGTTTCAATAGCTTTATTTTTAAGTTCCAAAGTTTTAAGAGTTTTCTCAAATTTTGCTTTCTCGGTAGTAGAACTTTGAACTACTTGATTAGCTGCAAATTCATTTTGGTTGTATTGGTAACCAATACCAATCAATAAAAGTACAGCAGCAGCCCATCCAATATATTGAGACCAATTTCTCGTTGGTTCGAATTCTATTACTTTTGGACTATGCTTAAGCTCTAGTTTCTCTTTAATTTTTTCATAATTTGCCACAGAATGAAATGGAGAAAAACTCGATGATAAAGCTACAATTGCTTTTTCAATAGCGATAATTTCAGCATTTATTTCTGGATTATTTTTTGCCATGAGAGCAACTTCTTCGTTTTCAGTTTCACTAAGTAAACCGTAAACATAAAGTTCTAAGACACCTGATTCTATATATTCTTGTGTTTCCATTATACTTTCAAATAATTTCGTAGATCGTTAATACAATTTCTATTTTGCGTTTTCACTGTCCCTAAAGGAATGGCCAACTCGTCCGAAGCTTCCTGTTGGGTATACCCTTTAAAAAATAGCAAATCTATTATTTGAATACACTTAGGTTTCAGTCTTTTTACAAATTCCTGTAAACCTATTGTATCCACTTTGTCAGACAATTTAGAACTGTCTTCAAAGTGATTTACGAAATTATCAGTAGAAAGGTTTTTTTGACTGTTATTAAAGTTCTTAGAACGCAGTTTATCTATAGAAGTGTTTCTGGCAATATTCAGAATCCAAGTGTAGAATCTTCCTTTGCTTTCATGATAGGAATCAATATTTTTCCAAATCTTTACAAACACTTCCTGAAGTACATCTTCTGCCTCTTCTCTGTTTTTAACTAAAACATTAATTACTGAAAATAAACTTTTAGAATACATATCATATAGATGCGTAAATGCTCTTTCATCTTTTTTGTAAATTAATACTAATAACTCTTCTTGACTCATATACTTTTAATTTTACTAATGCAAACTTATACATTCTTAATTACAAATTGGAGAATTATATGGAGACAAACATTAAATTAAATTTAAGTTTTAATGTTTTTATTTTTTAAAACTATCTAATGTGTTGATTTAAAAGCGTTTGTTTTTTGGTTTTTCTTTAATACATAAATAAATTTCAACCAGAATTAAGTATCGTTACTTTAAAAATATAAGCCATAATAAAGATGCAACTATAGTTGATAAAAGTTATTTTGTAAGTGACTTAATCATAGATACACAAAAGTATTACCTAATTTTAAACAAGTTGTAGCACAAATTTATTAAAAAATAGAATACTGCAGAATTACTCTAGCAACAGATTAGAAATTAGTGAACGAATTCATTTTATTTTAAGACTTGATTTTTATAATAATTTGAATGGTATTCATCTTAAAATAAATTTTTAAGACTTTTTTGTTTCTAATAATTTATAAACACCAGTCTATTTTTTTTAACTTCTGTTTAACTAAAATAAGTTTTTATGAGACAATTAATTGTTTAATTTTATCAAAAATTAAATTATGAAAAATCTAGTATTAATAGCGACTTGTGCTTTGTTTATGTTTAGTTGTCAAAATCAAGCACAATCAAAAAAAACGAAAAGCAACATGAATGAAACAGCAGTAGTGGCCAAAGAAAATATTTATCAGTTTAAAGTGCAAGATTTATCAGGAGATATGTTCGATTTTGCTACGCTGAAAGGTAAAAAAGTATTGATTGTCAATACGGCTTCAAAGTGTGGTTTAACACCACAATACAAAGATTTAGAAGCTACTTATAAAGAATATAAAGATAAAGGTTTTGTAATAGTAGGATTTCCTGCCAATAATTTTGCCTCACAAGAGCCAGGATCTAATAAAGAAATTGCTACTTTTTGTCAACAAAATTATGGTGTATCTTTTCCTATGATGGACAAAATTTCTGTAAAAGGAGATGATATGGCGGCAATATATCAGTTTTTAACTCAAAAATCTAAAAACGGTTTACAAGATTCTGACGTAGAGTGGAATTTTCAAAAATACTTAATTAATGAAAAAGGAGAGTTAGAAAAAGTAATTGCTCCTCGTACGTTAGTTACTTCTCCAGAAGTTATAGACTGGATAAAAGCATAATTACAAAATATAGATTTTCAAAAAAAGCGATTTACAATTTATGTAAATCGCTTTTTTTTTGATTAGTATGTTATAATAAATTAAAACTTTTCGTTTCTAAAAATTTCAGCTACAGCAGCTTCATAGTTTCGAATGCTTTGTGCTTTTTTAATTTTCTTTAGCACTTTATGAGGATTAGAAAAAGTAGCAGAGAAATATTCCCATAAATGATACATTTTTAATAAAATGTGAGTCGAACCAGATAGGGATTCGCTGTATATGGCATATAAAGTATCGTGAAAAGCATTGAATAATTCAATCTTATTTTCAGGATATTCGATGGTATTGTTTTTTATCATGCTTGGCAAAAAGGGATCAGAAATCAATCCTCTACCAATCATCCAATGATCAATGCTAGGAAAACGCTGTTGCATTTCATGAAATTTAGTCACAGATGTAATATCACCATTGTAATATAGTTTGTGCTTGGTATTGTCTATACATTGCTGAAAAGCGTCCAAATGAACACCACCTTTGTAAAGTTGTTTGCCAATGCGGGCATGAATTGCAATATTTTTTATAGGATAGGTGTCTAAAATAGGTAATACATCAAGGATTTCTTCACTGTTTTCATAACCCAAACGCATTTTCATAGATACAATAATATCAGATTCAGAATGCGCTCTTTGTAGAACGTGATTAATTTTTTCAGGATTACTAATCAAGCCAGAACCCATTCCGGATTTAGTCACCATTGGATAAGGACAACCTAAATTCCAGTTTAATTCTTTATAACCTAATTCCCGAACATATTTGGCTACGAATAAAAATTCATCAGCATCATTTGTGATCACTTGCGGAATAACTTCTAAATCGAGATTATTCTCTGGAAGTAAGTCTCTTTCATAAGAAGGTTTGATCACCATTTTACCATTTAACCTGATATAAGGAGAGTAAAAAGTGTCAATTCCGCCAAAAAGTTTGTTTTGGGCATTTCTAAAACGAAAGTCGGTAAATCCTTGTAAAGGAGAAGAAAGTAGGGTATAGTCCATGAAAAATTTAATTGTGCAAATATACTATTCTTTCTACACTTCTGTTTTTTCTGGGAGCAATAACTTTTTATTCCAAAATCAATTGCATAAAAACAGAGTCCAACCAACGATCAAATTTATAACCTGATTCCTTAATGATTCCTGCGGTTCTAAAACCAAATTTTTCATGAAAATGCACACTGCTTTGATTTTCAGCA
Source organism: uncultured Flavobacterium sp. (assembly GCA_965366105.1). Lineage (GTDB taxonomy): Bacteria > Bacteroidota > Bacteroidia > Flavobacteriales > Flavobacteriaceae > Flavobacterium. The sequence goes on from CBDUEE010000008.1 coordinate 14,546, forward strand.
TCGATTACGGCAATCATCGTATGAATGTTTTGATTTTTAGCAATATTAATTAATTCTTTAAGGAGTATTTTTCCAATTCCTTTTCCGTGTTGATTTTGATTTACATAAACAGAATGTTCGACGGTAAATTTATAAGCTTCCCGAAAGCGGAACTCACTATACATACCAAAACCAACTACTTCTCCGTCTAATTCCGCTACAATGACAGGGAATTTTTTCGCAATTTTGTCTTCGAGAATTGCCTTTTGCTGTTCGAATGTTCGAATGTTATAATCATAAAGAGCAGTAGAATGGAGAATGTTGTAATTAATGATCGTTAAAATCGCTTGGGTATCATCAGTAATATAAGGTCTAATAGTAACAGACATAGTATTTTATTTAGTATTTAATTCTTTTAGCAAGGTATCGGCGTCTTTTGTATTCCAACCCATTTCTTTTGTAATTGCAAGTGCATTTTTAGCGTAAAGTTGTGCTGATTTTTTATCTTTAATTTTAGCATATAAACGAGCTAATACCAAATTTGCTTCAGCAGAATTGTTTAATTCAATTGCTCTTTTCCCCCATTCAATTGCTTTTTTTAAGGCTGGTATATCTATTATTTCAGTTTGATATATTTGAATAATTTCTAGCAGTTTACTGGCTGTATTCCAAACGTATTTTTCGGTTCCTTCAAATGTAGTTTTTTGATATAATCCCCAGTTTTTAGTGCGTTCTGCTATTAATAAATCATATGAAAAAATAAGCGAATCTATTTTTTGTAATTGAATGGTTTTTGCAATTTCTCTTTTTTGAAAGTAAGCAGTACTATCAAGATTTATAGTGTAAGGTTGCAATAATTCTGAAACAATATTAGTGATTTTTGCATCCACTCGTTGTGGTGAAGTTATTTTTTCAAATTCTTTTTTATGATTTAATACATATTGAAATTCACGAGACTGAATATCCGTAACACCATTCGAAATAATGCGCCAATTGGTTTCTGAAAGCAATTGCTGATCCGTTTGAGTTTCTAGATAAAGATGTGTTGGTTTAGACAACTCCGTGCGATCCGCTCCTTTTCTAAGGGTTTGAATATAGGCCAAACAAGTAGTAACATTACTTGGATCATTCAAAAACTGTTTTTCTAAATAAGGTAATTGCAATTTCGGGTTCAAAGCATTTGTAGCTTCATTCATAAAAGGTTCCGTTTTCATTTCTCCCTTTATACTATACAAAAGAGTTTCATTAGCATCTATAAATAAAAAAGTAGGTAAACCATTGGTCTGAAAATGCTCTTTGATTTGTTTTCCCTCTTCTTTTTCGATGTCTTTCCAAATAGAGATGTAATTTGTATTCATAAAATGGTTGACTTTAGGATCGCTAAAAACCGTTGCTTTCATGGTGTTACAATGAGGACACCAAGTAGCATAAAGCATAATAAAAATAGGTTTATTTTCCTTTTTAGATTGCACAAGCGCTTCCTTATAACTTATTTCGGTAGAATTTAAGTGTGCTTGTGACCAACTAAATTGAAACAAAAAGTATAGTGAAAAAGTGAAAATAAAACGCATAATGAATAGAATTATCGGTTATTTAAAATGAATCTCAAAAATAAGAAAACTAATCTACAATAAGGAATAAGCTGGCTAACTTTGTATCTTTACGTTTCAAAAAATTGAATTCATGATTTACCCTAAAATACCTTTAGCGCAAAGCATTATCGAACTTTGTTTGGCTAAAGGAATCACGACTATAGTAATTTCTCCCGGTTCTAGAAACGCTCCTCTAACCATAGGTTTTGTAAACAATCCCGGATTTCAATGTTATAGTATAGCGGATGAACGCGCTGCAGCATTTTTCGCATTAGGAATGGCACAACAAACCAAGCAAGCTGTGGCTTTAGTATGTACTTCAGGCTCTGCATTACTGAATTATTATCCGGCTTTTGCAGAAGCATTTTACAGTCAGATTCCATTGATTGTTATTTCTGCAGATCGTCCGCAAAGTAAGATAGATATTGGTGATGGGCAAACTATTCGTCAAGAAAATGTTTTCGAAAATCATTCGTTGTACAATGTTAATTTGCAAGAAAATGTTTCTGAAGAAAATGACGCTAAAATAAATTTAGCCATAAATACAGCATTATTAAAAAAAGGTCCCGTTCACATTAATGCTCCTTTTGAAGAACCTTTATATGAAACGGTTTCTGAACTTTCTGTAAATGTAGTTTTAGAGGTTACGGAGGATTTTCTTCCAATTCCTGTTGTAGAAGATTTATCAGAATATGCCAAAATTTGGAACCAAGCCAGTCGAAAAATGATTTTGGTGGGTGTAAATGATCCAAATGCTATTACTGAAACTGCTATTAATTGTCTTGCAGCAGACGAGTCGGTTGTCGTTATGACTGAAACGCCTTCTAATTTGCATCATCCTACTTTTATAAACAACATCGATCCCATAATTACGCCTTTTACGGATGCTGATTTCGAGGATTTTCGTCCAGAGATTTTAGTGACTTTTGGCGGAATGATTGTTTCTAAACGGATTAAGGCTTTTTTACGAAAATACAAACCCAAACACCATTGGCATATTGACACTTTGAGAGCTTATGATACTTTTGGAGCTTTAACGAAGCATTTTGAAGTTGATCCCAATTATTTTTTTGAATCTTTTTTGCCATTGGTAACCGCAGTAAAAAGTGATTATTTTATCAAAATGGATAAAGTAAAAAAATTACGGGAAGTAAAGCATGAACTTTATTTAGATAAAATTCCTTTTTCTGATTTTGTAGTTTTTGATACAGTTATTAAAAGTTTGCCAAAAAATTCTCAGTTTCAAATAAGCAATAGTTCTGCCATTCGATACGCGCAGCTAATTGATATTGAACCAACTATCGAAGTGTATTGCAATCGAGGGACAAGCGGTATTGACGGTAGCACTTCTACGGCTATTGGTGCGGCTGTTGTCAATAATAAACCAACTGTTTTTATTACCGGAGATATTAGTTTCTTGTATGATAGTAATGCACTTTGGAACCAATATATCCCAAAGAATTTCAAAATAATAGTTGTAAATAATGGTGGTGGTGGAATTTTTAGAATATTGCCAGGACACGAAGAAAGTCCCGTTTTTAATACTTTCTTTGAAACTTCTCATTGTTTAACTGCCGAACATTTAGCCAGAATGTTTGGTTTCGAATATAGTGTAGCAAGCGATAAAATAAGTTTGCAATCAAGCTTAAAAGCTTTGTATAATCAAAATCTAAAACCAAGTATTTTAGAGATTTTTACACCAACATTGGCGAACGATAAAATTTTGCTGGACTATTTTAAAGAGTTGGTTTAATTATTTTAATTTTCTCTAAAAATAGATTTTAATTACTTAAATTTGAGAGTATAAACTAACTATTAATCAACCATTAAACCTTTACTATGAGTGCAAGAGAAGAATTAATTGTAAAGTATGTTGCCGATTTGAAAGACAAATGTGGCGTTATTCCTGATATGGATTTATTAACGAAAGTTACCATTGGTTGTGGACCATCAATTTATAATGCTGATGCAGCAACAGTTGCGGGAAGTCAACAAGCAGAATTGGATACGGTCAAGAACAATTTCTTGATTAAAAAATTAGGACTTGCAGACGGCCCCAATTTAGAGGCAGGAATCGATGCAGTTATGGAAAAGTATGGACGTTCTAATAGAAATAAATATAGAGTAGTAATTTATTATTTATTAACTGTTCACTTTAAAAAAGAAAGCGTTTACAATTAATTGACACATTTTTAAATATAAAAAGCGTTCGACTCTTTAGTCGAACGCTTTTTTTTATCTCTAACTTTCATTCGTAATTATAGATTTCAAAGAAATATTTTTTCGTTTTTGTTAATTGTTTTTAACGAACTGGTACAGGAAAAACAGGTAAGCTAGAATGTCCCAAAGCATCAACGGCTTGAACAGCAAAGAAAAAATTATCTTTTGAATAAGGAATTTCTATTTTGGTATCTTTTGTAAAAATTGTTTTTTCCCACTTTGTCGAGGATGTTTCTCTAATAAGAATATTATAACCAAAAACTTCTTTGCCTTCTGGAGCTTTCCAAACTAAAGTCGAAAAGTTAGTTAAGTCTTTTACCTCGATTCCTACGTTTGTTGGCGCTTTTGGTGACCATGCTAAATTGCTAAAAGTAGCCAAGTTAGAACAAGTTACTTTTTTTAGGTATTCAAAATCCATAAATTCAGGAAGATCACCATATTGAATATTATTTTCTTTTCTTACATCTTGGTGTTGGTGATCAAAGTTTTCGTTCATTTCACAAAAACGAATCGCCGTAAATCCATTTTGACTGAACGGAGTGTGATCGCCACCACGAAGAAAACGGTCGTTACGATACACTAATTTAATATCTAATTGATCTACATATTGATTGGTAACCATTTTAATATAGCGTGCTAATTGTCTTGATGGACTGTCATTGTCGCGATTAGTTGATTTGCGCATTTTAGATTCTGCTTCTGTTTCTAGATAGGGTATTGTTTCGCTAAAAACGCGAACTTGTGTATTATCTCTCAATAAAGTACCGCTTGACAAACTGTTTCCAATCATATCATTATTAATCATAGCGACTACATTCCATTTTCCTTCCTTTGCTGCATCAGCTAAATGTTTGGCTCCATACAATCCTTGTTCTTCTCCAACTACTGCAACAAAAATCAATGTAAAAGGAAATTCTCTTTTGCTCATTATTCTAGCAAGTTCCATCATGGCAGCAACTCCCGAAGCGTCATCGTTAGCGCCTGGCGCGTCAATTTTTGCATTCATCACATCAGAAGCGCGAGAATCTAGATGTCCGCTGATAATTAATACGCGATCATCATTAGGATCGTTACCTTTTAAGGTAGCCATTACATTTCCTAATTCACTGTCGGCGGCAATTCGTTTTCCATCCGCTTTAATCGTAAAAAAGTCGATTTTAGAAGTTAATCTTCCATTAGACGATAAAGCATATTTATCAAACTCTGATTTAACCCAGCGTTGTGCTGCTCCTATACCGCGTGTATTACTTTTGGTATCGCTCAAAGTATGTCGCGTTCCAAAAGAAACAAGCTTTCGAACGGTTGCTTCCATATTTTCCGATTTTACTTCGGCAACCATTTTTTTTATTTCTGGATCATCTACCGTTGTCTGAGCGTAAGTGGTGTGAGCTATTATTGTAAATAGTAATAAGCAGCAAATTGAGGTTAATTTCATAAGTGGTATTTTTAGTTTTCTCAAAGTTAATAAAAAAGTAAAATAATAGGGAATTGAATTTAGTTTTTAGTATTTGTTGAAGGCTAATCATTCTTAGAATTAATTTAAAAGAAGTTTCATAAATCATAATCTTACTTTATAGTATAAAAAAATATCCCATCTTTTCAGAATGGGATATTATTAATTGAACGTCTAAAAATTTTAATGTAAATTTTTTAAAAATTATACTTTAGCTTTAGCTACAATTATTCTATTACTTTTTTTACTCTTTCAACGGTATCTAATTTTGATAAAGTCAATCGTACAATGCTATCTTCCTCAGCATGTAAATCATGAGGTACATTCGCATCTAAGGATATTAAATCTCCTGCTTGTAAAATCATTTTTTCATTGTTAACACCAAAAGCAATCGTTCCTTGATGAATTTCTACTGTAATAGGAAAGCCTGCTTTGTGCTCTTTCATAGCTTGTCCTTTTTTAAATAAAATTCTAATTTCCTTTGCTGTATCTGTTTCCATCATTACTTTGATAGCAACTTTGTCTTCATTGTATTGAAGATCTTTTCTTAAAGAGGCAGTTTTCATTATTTGAAATACGTTTTATAAATTAATAAGTGTTTGTTTATTTGATCAAAACTTTCTTGACATTCTTTCAAATCAGAAGAAGGCAAGGTTTTTAATAAATCTTTAATTGGAATTAAAAAATTATGCAATTGATCGTGAGCCGCACCAGTCATTGTGCATTTTTCGAAGATCATTTTAAATTCTACTTGTAAATTTTCTGTTAGTTTTTTGTAGGCATCTACATTTTCCTTTTCAGTAAAAGAATCCATTATGTGCTGCATTTTTTCTACACCAATAGTTGTTTCAGGATTCGCAATCCAACGGTTGCCATTATCTAATGTAATAGATTCACCTTCTGCATGGTGTTCTTCGGTAGCTTTAGTAGCTTTAACGGTTGTGTTTTCGTCTAGACTTTCTTTAGTTTGATTTTTACAAGAATAAGTAAGAACAATTGCTAAAAGTAGAATTAAAGCAGGGATAATTTTTTTCATTTTATTATTTGAGTTTTTTTTTAATACACAATTTAGATACTTTGCAAGTAAATATTAGTATCAGAATTAATTATAAAAATAGGTTTTTATAAGTGCAAATCAAAATTATTTCTTAATTAAATCTTTGTACCTTTGTTCCTTATAAAGTCGATAAAGACTAAGAATTTTAAGAAAATGATTGAAATAGGAAAATACAATACGCTTACCATTTTACGAGATACCAAAGTAGGTTTGTTTCTTGGAACACCCGATACGGATCCAGAAGGAATACACGATATACTTTTGCCAAACAAATATGTTCCAAATGAATTTGAAATAGGAGAGGAGCTGATCGTTTTTGTCTATTTAGACCATGAAGAGCGTCCCGTTGCTACTACATTAGAACCCTATATTTTACTAAATGAATTTGCGCTTTTGAGAGTAAATTATGTCAATCAAATTGGTGCTTTTATGGATTGGGGAATGGAAAAAGATATTTTAGTTCCTTATAAAGAGCAAGCGCGTCCTATGGAAAAAGGGAAACGGTATTTGGTTTACCTTTATATGGATGAAAAAACAAATCGTTTAGTAGCTTCTAGTAAAACCAATCAATTTCTAAAAAATGAAAATCTTACCGTTGAAAAAGGCGAAGAAGTAGATTTGATTGTCTCGCACATTACAGAAATTGGAATTAACGTAATTATCAACGAAAAGTACAAAGGACTTTTATACAAAGATGAAGTATATGATGATGCCATTCGTACTGGTGATCGCATGCGAGGATATATAAAGACGATTCGTCCCGATAATAAAATAGATGTAGCACTACAAGTTCAAGGATATGAAAGTATAGAACCAAATGCCGAAAAAATTCTAGACGAACTCAGAGCCAGTAGAGGTTTTCTGCGATTAACAGACAACTCTCATCCAGAAGATATCAAAACAGTTTTGAAGATGAGTAAAAAAACCTTTAAAAAAGCGATTGGTGCCTTATACCGAGAAAAATTAATCGAAATCAAGGAAGATGGAATTTACTTGGTAAAAGAATAATTAAAAAAGAAAGACTAATCTAAAACGATTAGTCTTTCTCTTTTTAATGCTTTTTTAGAATTTTAAATTCGTAGTAGCAGTAAAATAATAGAAGTTTGAAGTAGCTTTATCCGCCTGCAAAATAATAGTACTATTTTTTACTATTTAAAATGTAATAACTTAAGCGTAAATTACTTTAAAGATTTTTTTTTGTGTTTATTGAAACAATCGTTTGCTTGATAGTGGTTATCTAAGTTCACAGTTAGCCATTGGTTGTTTTTTTATATTGAAAGAATATTTTCTAAATTATTTTTATTAATGCCTCACTCATGCAAGCGCAAGAAAATAAATCTTTTATTTAACCGTAGGTGTTACTTTTTAGAATTTCCTATAATAACAAATGATGGTATTAAATACTCATTTTTCCCTGTTTTTGAAATACTATAATTTTTTATAAACATAGAAAAAGGAGCGACAACATTTTTTAGTGTTTGCAATACATTCTTTTTTTAAGTTAATAAATCAGTGTAGAATCAATAATCAAATCGATAAATAATTGGTATTTATTAGATTAGCTTGTTATAAATTTAAAAATAATTTCAATTAGTAAGCGTTAAAAATTACTTTATCAGTTGATTTTTAACATTTTAGCTTGTTTCATCAGATAAGGATTACTACAAGCTTCTCGTAATAGAATAGATATACTGCGAAAAATGATTTATTTTTACGCTAAAATAATTTAAATCAATAATCATGGATTGGATTACTGCCAAAGAATACGAAGATATCACTTATAAAAAATGCAATGGTGTTGCTAGAATTGCCTTTAATAGACCGGATGTGCGCAATGCTTTTCGTCCAAAAACGACTGCAGAACTATACAATGCTTTTTATGATGCACAAGAAGACACTTCAATAGGAGTAGTTTTATTGTCTGCTGAAGGACCGTCATCAAAGGACGGAATTTACTCTTTTTGTAGTGGTGGGGATCAAAACGCACGTGGACACCAAGGGTATGTAGGAGAGGATGGGCAACATCGTTTGAATATATTAGAAGTGCAACGTCTCATTCGTTTCATGCCAAAAGTGGTTATTGCTGTGGTTCCTGGCTGGGCTGTTGGTGGTGGTCATAGTTTACATGTAGTTTGCGATCTAACTTTAGCGAGTAAAGAGCATGCTATTTTTAAACAAACGGATGCTGATGTAACGAGTTTTGATGGAGGTTACGGATCTGCCTATTTAGCTAAAATGGTCGGACAGAAAAAAGCACGTGAGATTTTCTTCTTAGGGCGTAATTATTCTGCTCAAGAAGCTATGGATATGGGAATGGTAAATGCGGTGATTCCGCACGATGAATTAGAAGATACGGCGTATGAATGGGCTCAGGAAATTTTACAGAAGTCGCCTATGGCTATTAAAATGTTAAAATTTGCAATGAATCTTACGGATGACGGAATGGTTGGACAACAAGTTTTTGCTGGTGAAGCTACGCGACTTGCCTACATGACCGAAGAAGCTAAAGAAGGTAGAAATGCATTTTTAGAGAAAAGAAAACCAAATTTCGAAAAGAAATGGCTTCCATAATATAATGCTCAGTGTTGAATGTCCCATATCAAGATTTCTTGATTAATATTGAGTTTAGATAAAAAAGATAATAGTTTTCACTATCGAGATAGTAGGACAGTATTCTATACTTGGAAAAAAGGTTTAGCCTTTGAATCTTTGTGCCATTCAAAAAATTACCTTGGCAGTAAAACAATAAAATTAAATGAAAAATTTCACAAACGAAACGATTGATATTAATCAGCTTCCTAAATTTGAAGAAGTCACTTTTATGGCTTTACATCCTAAATATTTTAAAGTAGTTTTGATTAATTTGGGCATAGTGATTGCGATATTTATTTTGGCTCCAATAATTCTTTCTGTTATTAATCCAGAACTATTTTCTGGAAGTGTTTGGTTAATTTTAGGGATTGTAATTCCGATACTTTTGATTTTTATTGTTACCTTTTCAATTATTGGATTCAAAAAAAAAGGTTTTGCTTTTAGAGAACATGATGTGCTTTTTAGGAGGGGCGTGATTGCTACAAATACAATTGTAATTCCATATAATAGAGTACAGCATGTGGCTTTACATGAAGGTTTTATTTCAAGATATTTTGGTTTGGCTAAAGTTGAGATTTTTACTGCTGGAGCAAGTTCTAGTGATATTGAAATTCCAGGAATAGAGAAAGAGCAAGCCGAAAATATTAAACAGTTGTTGATGGGTAAAATACAAAAACAATTGTAATGAGTAGCAATTTTAGTCAGCCTCAACGACAATCTTTAGTTGGGATTTGGGTTCTATTTTTTTATTCACTTCAGCATTATGCTAGAGCGTTATGGCCTATTATCCTAATTTGGGTTTTTAAATTTGACCAAATCAATAAAGTTTATTTAGCAGTAGCATTAGTGCTTTTGTTTGCTAGTATTGGAGTAATTTCTTATTTGAAATACCTGAATTTTACTTTTTCTTTAGATACAGAAAATAAGGAGTTCATCATTACTGAAGGTATATTTAATAAAACTAAAACGGCAATCCAGCTCAACAAAATTCAGCAAGTAAATATAAATCAATCGTTTATTCAACGTTTAATTGGAGTATATGAGCTTAACGTAGATACGGCTGGAAGTAATAAAAAAGAAGGTACAATTAAAGCGATTTCACATGAGCTAGCTTTAGAATTAAAATCCCGTTTGTTAGAAAATGATGAGAAAAAGAATTTCTTTGAAAAAGAATCTATTTCATCGGAGGAGACGGAACAAAAACTATTTGAGGAGGCTCATCCGTTTCTAAAAATAAGTTTTCTTAGTTTATTAAAGGTTGGAATTACTTCAAATTACGAAAGGAGTATTGCTTTATTACTCCTTTTTTCGAATACTATATATGAGAGTTTCTTGAAATTTGGAGATGAAGAAAATACCAATTCAGAAAAAATTGGTTCTTATATAGATGCTAATATAGCTCTACAATCTGTCTTAGTACTGGTGACTTTATTTTTTGGTATTGTTTTAGTTGTCAATGTAACTCGAGTTATTTTTAAGTATTACGATTATAAAATTACCAAACAAAAAGGTTCTTTGTTACTTTCTTTTGGATTATTGAATACTAAAAGCACTATAATTAAACCAG
>CBDUEE010000009.1:0-24924 GCA_965366105.1 uncultured Flavobacterium sp.
GGCTGGTGTTTGATTGTATTATTTTCAGGATAATTATTCATTTTTAAGCAAGCAGTGACCAATTTGTTTAATATTCTATTGATAAAAAAGAATCGCATATTACTTTATCATGATCTTAAAATACAAAAGAGAAGATAAAGGGATATACAGTTTTTTCAATTTAAAAATGAATAGCAAATAGTTTTATGCTCTCTCATTATTTAAATTTTTAATTTTGATGTCGTAAGCAGGACCAGAATCGGCCAACAAATCGCTTATTCGTTTTCGATATAATGAGCATCCAGTTTGTTTTAAAATTATTTTTTTAAGATTTAGTGCCAATCCTAAAACAGCTTTGCGAGGCAATTTATATGTCCACTCGATTGTAGACACTTTGTCCATGTCTATTGAAATTCCTGATTTTATACTTGGAGGTTAAAATAAATTGAAAAGTTTAGTATTTGCTAAACAAGCAAAGCATCTTTTTTGGATAAAATCACTGTCACTTTTAAAACTGAAACTTTCCTCTCTAAAAAGTAATTAACCTTCTATTTTTATACTTTATTAAAATTAGAATAGTTTTAATTAGGATTAGGAGTCTGTGACCTAAGGCTATATCATTAAAATAGCCCATATATAATGTTTTAAATTGACGATTTACACGGGTTTTTTAAATTCCTCTGTTTTTTTTTGCTATTAAAATAATAATTTGACTCTCTCATTTCTTACCCATAAATTTAAATTAAGCTAATGACTCTTTCTTTTTAAATATAAATAATTTACATATAAAATTGTTTGTTAACTTTGAGTGATTAAGAATTTGAGTTTTAAAAATAGATACAATGAAATACAATAGATGTGGTAAAAGTGGTTTGTTATTGCCGCAAATTTCTTTAGGATTATGGCATAATTTTGGTTCAGTTGATAATTTTGAAAATGGAGAGAATATTGTTAAAGCTGCTTTCAATAAAGGAATTACTCATTTTGATTTAGCCAATAATTACGGCCCAGTTCCGGGTTCTGCAGAGACTAATTTTGGTGTAATAATCAAGAATAACTTTCAAGGGAATTTACGTGATGAAATCGTAATTTCGACCAAAGCGGGTTACACCATGTGGGAAGGTCCTTATGGGGATTGGGGTTCCCGGAAATATTTGTTATCTAGTTTAGATCAAAGTTTAAAACGCATGAATCTGGTATACGTGGATATTTTTTATTCCCATCGATTTGCTCCCGAAACACCATTGTAAGAAACCCTGATGGCTTTGGATTATGCAGTTCGATCCGGAAAAGCTTTGTATGCTGGAATTTCTAATTATAATGCAGATCAAACTAAAGAGGCAACTGAAATTCTAAAACGTTTGGGCACGCCTTGTTTGATTCATCAAGTTAAATATTCAATGTTTGTTAGAGAACCTGAAGAAGGTTTATTGAACGTCTTAGAAGAAAAAGGAGTAGGTTGTATTGCTTTTTCCCCTTTGGCACAAGGACTTTTAACAGATAAATATCTGAAAGGAATTCCTGAAGGTTCGAGAGCTTTCAATCCAAATGGACACTTGCAACGAGAAGAGGTTTCTGAGACAAAGATTAAAAAAATAATAGCATTGAATGAAATAGCCAAAAATCGCAATCAGTCTTTGGCACAAATGGCTTTATCGTGGCTTTTGAAAGACAACCGAATTACCTCCGTTTTAATAGGTGCAAGTTCAGTATCTCAATTGTATAATAACATTGACAGTTTAAAAAACTTGGATTTCTCCAAAGAAGAATTAGCTGATATTGAAGCAATTTTATGCTGAAACAAGAAAATGCTTTCTAATTTTTCAAAACAATAATTTTAAATAAAGGAAATATGATATTTAAATCTATTAATCCATTTTCGCAAGAAGTGATTGCTGAACATGAAGTACTAACAAATGCACAACTGAATAAAAAATTACAGGTAGCTGAAATAGCTTTTAAAAATTGGAAGACAACCTCTTTTCAAGAAAGAGCCGATAAAATGCAAAAGTTAGCTAATGTTTTAAGAGCGAATAAAGAAAAATTGGGCTTGCTTATTAGCAATGAGATGGGCAAAATTATATCTGAAAGTATTGCTGAGGTTGAAAAATCAGCATCAAATTGTGATTATTATGCCGAACATGCGGAGCAAATTTTAAAAGACGAGTGCTATGATACGCCATTTAAAAGTATGTCTGTTTATGACCCGATGGGAGCCGTTTTTGCAGTGATGCCTTGGAATTATCCCTTTTGGCAAGTACTGCGCTATGCTGCTCCTACTATTATGGCAGGTAATGTAAGTTTGTTGAAACATTCATCTAATGTTATAGGCTGTGCCAAAGCCATTGAAACTGCTTTTTTAGAAGCTGGATTTCCTGAAGGTGTTTTTCAACAAATAAGTATAGAAATTGCACAGGTTGAAAGTGTAATAGCTTCCAATGTGGTGCATGGAATTACATTAACAGGAAGTGAAGGTGCTGGATCATCAGTAGCGGCACTGGCTGGAAAACACATCAAAAAAACGGTAATGGAACTTGGTGGTTCAGATGCTTTTATAATATTGAATGATGCTAATTTAGAGAAAGCTGCTGAAGTTGCTGCACACTCCAGAATGTTAAATGCAGGACAAGCCTGTATATGTGCGAAACGTTTTATAGTTACCGAAAAAGTAGCTGATGAATTTGTATCGCTTTTTGCTAAAAACATACAATCACTGCAGCAGGGAGATCCTTTAAAAAAAGAAATTGATTTAGGACCTTTGGCTCGATTAGATTTGGCCGAAACCTTAGCGAATCAGCTTAAGAAATCCTTAAAACAGGGTGCTAAACTTGTGGTAGGAGGAGAATATGAAAATTGTAATTTCCAACCTACATTAATTGATTTTGTAACTGTTAATTCTATTGCTTTTCAAGAAGAAACTTTTGGGCCGCTTGCAACTGTGGTTAGAGCAAAAGATGAAAATGATGCCGTAGCAATTGCTAATAATCATCGCTATGGCTTAGCTGCTGCAATATGGACTGAAGAGAGAGAAAACGCATATAATCTTGCAAGACGCATTGAAGCAGGAAATGTTTTTGTAAATTCTCTTGTGCGATCTGATTCTAGAATACCTTTTGGCGGTATAAAAAAATCAGGCTATGGTAGGGAGCTAGGAACCGTTGGAATTAAAGAATTTATGAATATGAAATCTTTGGTGATAGAGTAATATAGGGCAGACTACTATAAAAACTGTTTTATATTTTAATTTAAAATAATTTGCTCCAAAACAAAAAATAGTTAGTAAGCTAAAAAACGAGAACAGAAATTATATTTACAAAATCTGTTCTCGTTTATTTTTTAATTTAAGTGTATCTAATGAAACTCTTTTATTAATAAATTTTAATCTTTGGGTTTATATAAAAATTATTTATTGCTTTTTATAAACAGAGTAAATTGTGTTTATTGTTTTTTCATCTAAAACACTATTTAATTCGGTTTGAATAAAATGCAATTTGAAAGCGGCAATCGCTGCTGGTAAATTCTTGGTGTCATACCCTATAATACGTAAACCTTGTTGAACATTAAAATCAGCAGGAGCAGGTTCTAATATTTCGTCAGGCCAAATTCCAAATCCTTTTTCAGCTAATATCTTCCAAGGAAATAGAACACTAGGATCTACTTTTCGTGAAGGCGCAATGTCAGAGTGTCCTATTATGTTTTGTGCAGGGATGTTATAGTCTTTTTTTAACTTTGTTAAAAGTGCTAATAAACTATTGATTTGCAATTCAGAAAAGGGTTCATAGCCATTATTGTCTAATTCAATACCTATTGATACAGAATTGACATCTGTATTTTTACCCCAAGAACCATTTCCAGCATGCCAAGCTCTGAGGTAGTCATTGAGCATTTGTATAACTCGGCCATCATCTCCTATTACATAATGGGCGCTTACTTGCGTTTGAGCTAGAGTAAATGTTTTTATAGTTTGTTGTATAGAATCCTGTGCAGTATGATGAATAATAATAAAGTTAGGCTTCCTTAAGTTGAAATTAATGGTACTTATCCACTCTGTATTTACACCATTTTTTAATATTGTAAGTCCCATTTTTGAAATGGAATCTTTAATATTAAGCAATTGTTCAGAATATAAAGGGTCAATAGTAATTTTGTAACCGTTCGCCAGCGACAAAGCAACTGATTCTTTACTTGAAATTGTTTCTTTTAATGATTTAAGTTTTTCATCATATACTTTCTCACTTTTTTTGTAAGGATTTGGAGAGCATGAAATAACGATACTGGCAAAAATCAGATAATAAAAAATTTTTCTCATGAGGTTTATTTAACAAAGGACTATAGTCAATTATTCAGATTTGTTTTTTTTAGATTTTTTAGAACTTTTTGTCTCGTTATTAAGAGCAATGTATTTTTCTTTTTGCTCTTTGTTCAGCATTTCCATTATTTTTCTATCCGTAACTTCAGATAAAGCTTTAATATTAGCCATTTTATCATCTTGGCTTACTTCTGCTTTTATCAACATACCTTGTGTTCTCAAGTTTTCGGTCAATATATTTGATATTGCTATTACTTGAAGTTCATCTAAGTTGAGTTCAGGTTTTATTCGTTCCATTATTTTAGAAACGGTAACTTCAACAGGAATTTCTTTCGGTTTTTGCTGAGACATTGATTGATCCATCGAATTATTCATTCGACGATTATTGCCGTAACCATTATTATAACCGTTATTGTATCCATTTCCGTATTGTGCAGAAACAGTGTTTGAAAATAATAGAACAAACAGGACAATTAATAAAGATTGAGCTAGTTTCATAATTAGCATTTTTAAATCAAATAATATATTTTAAGCTGGTTCTCCGTATAAATCAAATTCTGTAGCCTCAATAATTTTTATCATTACAAAATCACCAGTTTTTACATAATGTTTCGAAGCGTCAATTAAGACTTCATTATCTACATCTGGACTATCAAATTCTGTACGTCCTACAAAATGCGCACCTTCTTTTCTGTCTATAATACATTTGAATGTTTGTCCCACTTTTTCTTGGTTTAAATCCCATGAAATTTGAGACTGTAATTCCATAATTTCGTTTGCTCTCTCTTGTTTTACAGTATCAGGAACATCATCTTCTAGTAAGTAAGCATGTGTGTTTTCTTCGTGAGAATAAGCAAAACAACCCATTCTGTCAAACTTCATTTCTTGAACAAATTCTTTTAAAGTATTAAAATCTTCCTGTGTTTCTCCAGGATAACCCACAATCAAAGTGGTGCGAATCGCCATTCCAGGAACCGCAGCACGGAATTCTTTTAATAATTTTGTTGTTTTGTCTTGTGTAGTTCCACGACGCATCGATTTCAAAATAGAATCTGAAATGTGTTGCAACGGAATGTCTAAATAATTACAAATCTTAGGCTCACGCTTCATAATTTCTAGAACATCCATAGGGAAACCGGTAGGAAAAGCATAATGCAAACGAATCCATTCGATTCCTTCTACTTTAACTAATGCTTCTAAAAGTTCTCCTAAAGCTCTTTTTTTGTAAATATCTAATCCATAATAGGTTAGATCCTGAGCGATCAAAATCAATTCCTTTACACCATTTTTAGCCAGACCTTCTGATTCTTTTACCAGTTTTTCAATGGTCTGGGATACATTTTTACCGCGCATTAATGGGATAGCACAAAAACTACATGGTCTATCACATCCTTCAGAAATTTTTAAATAAGCATAGTTTTTGGGAGTTGTTGTTAAACGTTCTCCTAATAGTTCATGTTTATAATCAGCTCCCAAAGCTTTTAACAAAGCGGGTAATTCTGTAGTTCCAAAAAACTGATCTACATTAGGGATTTCTTTCTCTAAATCGGGTCTGTAACGTTCTGATAAACATCCTGTAACAAATACTTTGTCTACTAAGCCTCTTTCTTTTTTATCAGCATATTCCAGAATCATATTTACCGATTCGGCTTTTGCATTATCAATAAACCCACAGGTATTGATAACAATAATATTTCCTTCTTCGGCTTCTGGAGCTTCATGGGTAACTTCTTTTCCGCTTGCGCGAAGCTGACCCATAAGCACTTCACTGTCATATACATTCTTTGAACACCCAAGAGTGATCACGTTTATTTTATTCTTTTTTAAAGACTTCGTTCTCATATCATTAGAATCCCTATAATTTGGGAATTTTGCAAAATTACAATTTTTATTTAAAATGAACTTGTTTCAGTTTCTATTTAATTTTTTTTCAGTTTCTTTTTAAATTTTTACAGCTTTATATTTACTCTCCATACTTGGTAGCCTTATAAATTTAAAAAAAGAATGTTAATGGTTCTTGATACCATTTACACTAAAAAAAAATCCGTTTCACAATCACGAAACGGATTCTAAATTTTATTTTTCTCTTGAATTATAATTCGAACAATAATGATAAAGATACATTATTATTAATAGAAGCTATATTAGCACCATCACTAAATCCTTGTCCAAAGAACCCTTGTTGAGCATTTCTTTTTGCATAGGAATATGCTAAATCTACTTTCGTTGAACCAAAATTATATCCTAAACCTGTAGAATAACCAGTTAAGTCGCCTATAGTAACTCCATTTTTATACGGACTTTGTTCATAACGGTATCCTCCTCTTAAACTCAAAGCGTTAATTCTATATTCAGCTCCTATCCTTAATTCTCCAGTAGTACCAAGCAAGGTATTCAACTCATTGTTTAAACCATCATATCCAGATTTGATTTTAGTTTTACTGTAATCTTTCAATGCATAATCAATGCTAATTAGTCCAGATTTACCAAAAATATAAGCAAAACTTCCGGTTAATTTGCTTGGAGTTTGTAGTTTATACGCTTCGTATACATTAACTATTCTTGGGTCTACTGTATCAGTAATGTCATTTCCTGTTGTTGCGCCACTCACTACAATTAGTTTTTGAGAAAGCTCATCGTTTAATCTATACCATGTGGAAGATTCATAAGCTAATCCGACACGAACTTCATTTGTCAGTTTAGCAATGGCTCCAAGTTGAAACGAGAATCCAGTTCCGTAGGTATTTAGTGTATTGTCAAATTGTACTTTAGAAACCGTGTAGTTGTTTGTTAATGGGGTGTTATTTTCTTCGTAAAAACGAGACGTTTTTTGTAAATCTGTAAAATGTGAGTTTAAATTTAAACCTATAAATAATTTATCTTTATAAGAAGTAGCAGCGTTAAAAGATAATTTCCCATTATATCCTTTACTTATTACTGAGTTTTCTTGATAGTAATTTCCTCCTGCAGGCACAAGTGTTGAAAAAGTACTATTTGGATTGTTTGGATTTATAGGGTCGATTATAAAACCTTGGTATCCTAACAATGCTTGTTGTGCTGCAAAGCCATAAGGTAAATTATTTCCTAGATAAGAATATAATTGTGATATTGTTTCTCCAGGATCGGTATTTACATATTTTTGTGGCACTGGTGCTCCATTGTTTCCTGTGTTAGCATAACTTAAAAAATAGTTGTCAATAGAGTTGTTTGGATTTGTTCCTGCAGAAAACAATCTATTATCAAAATTATTTGCATTCTCATAATTAACTCCCAATGAAACTTTTTTCCAGTTGCTATCTTTTTTATTATCAAACACAAAAATTGTTCCTGCTTGATTTAAATCAAATGAATTTTGTTTATCAGTTGTAGTAGAACCGAAGTAATTTGAATTGTTTTTAGTATTGAAATTACTTAAAGTAAGTCCCATTTGGTTATTCGAAAAAATGGCTGATCCTGCAGGATTTACATTTATAGCTGATAAATCACCACCTAAAGCTCCAAAAGCTCCGCTCATTGCTCTAAATCGAGCTGTGCCGTTTAAATTGTTTTGAGAATAAAGCAAGGCATCAGAAATCTCTTGTGACTGTGCTATAGTTGCAGTAAACCCAAGTGCTAATAAAAATATATATTTTTTCATGTGATTTTAGAGTTATAATTTAATACTATAAGAGAAGAATCATATTTAGTTATCCTCTGCCACCTCTTCCTCCTGAAGATCTACTTTCGCCTCCTGAAGATCTGGAGTTGTTGTTTGAGCTAGAAGGACTGTACGACCTAGAATTATCATTACTTCTAGGTGTTGGTGAGTAAGATCTTGTAGGAGTGCTACTTTCTATGCGCCCATTATTAATGTTGCTTCTTCTTGATGTGTTTTGATTGTTATTTTGGGAATTAATTCGAGAATTATTTTCTGATTGTGATTGGTTTCTTGAAAAAACAGGACTTGTTCTATTCATTCTATCTGAAGAATTTCTTCCAAAATCGATGCTTTGTCTATTATCTGAATTTACAGCTCTTCTACTAATAGTATTGTCCTGAGTTCTATTATAGGTTCCTGAATTTCGGGCATTAGTTCCTGAATTAGTATAGGTAGAGCCTCTACTACCTGAATTATAGGAGCGGGTTCTATTATCGTAGTAATTAGAATGTCCCCAATTATTTCCATAGTATCCGTTACCATACCAATTGTTACCATACCAGTTATTCCAACCAAACCCTATGTTTATTCCCCAGCCATAACCGCCATTCCATCCGTAATTATTTCCATACCAGTTATTTCCGTAATAATTGTTTCTGTACCAATTATTTCCATACCAGTTATTACCGTAAAAATTGTTTCCATACCAATTGTTTCCGTACCAATTATTCATTGCCCATCCATTGTCGTAAACGTTAATGCTTACGGTTTGTGGGTTACTACCCCAACCTGGGTAGTTCGTGTTGTTATTTAGTGGTGATTCATTATCTAAATTATAACTACTGTAATCATCCACGTTTGTAAAAATTTCGTCAGATTGATTGTCTTTTTGTAAAGACGCAAAATAGTCTTTGTACTGATTTTTATTGTATCGATTGCTGTGATTCTCTGTTTGAACAGTTCTATTTGAGGTGTTGCCATAAATTCCATCAGAATCGTAGTAAGAGCTGTTTTGGTAGGAGCCACAAGATGTCAATAGGACACTCAAAAAACCAACAATGTAGAATATTGATGTGTTTTTTGTAGAAAGAGTGTTAGTTTTCATATCTATGGAGTTTTTTATTGTTGGACATTACAAAAATAGTTAGTTTTGTGGAACTATTTACGTAAAATTATTAATGCAAAATTTATGCCAAACTATTCAGTATGAGTAAGAACTTAACTACGAGATCAGAAGATTATTCAAAATGGTATAACGAATTGGTTGTCAAGGCCGATTTAGCCGAAAATTCAGGAGTTAGAGGCTGTATGGTTATCAAGCCTTATGGTTATGCAATATGGGAAAAAATGCAGGCCGAATTAGATCGAATGTTTAAAGAAACAGGGCATCAGAACGCTTACTTTCCGTTATTTGTTCCAAAAAGCATGTTTGAAGCCGAAGAGAAAAATGCAGAAGGATTCGCTAAAGAATGTGCTATTGTAACACACTATAGATTAAAGAACGATCCAGACAAACCTGGAAAATTAATGGTAGATCCGAATGCGAAATTAGAAGAAGAGCTAATAGTTCGTCCTACTAGTGAAGCTATTATTTGGTCTACCTATAAAGGATGGGTTCAGTCGTATAGGGATTTACCTTTATTAATTAATCAATGGGCTAATGTAGTGCGTTGGGAAATGAGAACTAGGTTATTCTTGAGAACTGCAGAGTTTTTATGGCAAGAAGGGCATACTGCTCATGCTACAAAAGAAGAGGCTGTAGAGGAATCAGAAAAAATGATGAATGTATATGCTGATTTTGCTCAAAATTTTATGGCAATTCCAGTAGTAAAAGGAATAAAAACAGAAACGGAACGTTTTGCAGGAGCAGAGGAGACGTATTGTATTGAGGCATTGATGCAAGATGGTAAAGCATTGCAAGCAGGTACATCTCACTTTTTAGGTCAGAATTTTGCAAAAGCATTTGATGTAAAATTTGCTAATGCCGAAGGAAAACAAGAATATGTTTGGGGTACCTCATGGGGAGTTTCAACTCGTTTGATGGGCGCTTTGGTAATGACACATTCAGATGATCAAGGATTGGTTTTACCTCCTAATTTAGCGCCTATTCAAGTAGTAATTGTTCCTATATATAAAACGGATGATCAGTTGGCTGCAATTACGGCTGAAGTGAATGAATTGACTGTAGCATTGCGAAAATTTAATATCTCTGTAAAATTTGATGATAGAACGACTCAGAAACCCGGCTTTAAATTTGCAGAATGGGAATTAAAGGGAGTTCCTGTAAGAGTTGCGGTAGGTCCTAAGGATTTAGAAAATGGAACTTTTGAAGTAGCCAGAAGAGATACGCTTACAAAAGAAATTGTGACGAAAGACGGAATTGTGACTTATATCAGCGATTTGTTAGGACAAATTCAAAAAGAATTGTTCAGTAAAGCACTTAATTATAGAAATACACATATTACGGAAGTAAATAGTTTTGAAGAATTTAAAGAAGTTTTAGATACTAAAGGAGGTTTTGTATCAGCACATTGGGACGGAACTGCCGCTACTGAAGAGAAGATCAAAGACTTGACTAAAGCGACCATTAGATGCATTCCTTTGGATAGAGTTTTAGAGTCGGGAAGTTGCGTTTTTACTGGGGAAACTTCGGTTGGGAGAGTGCTTTTTGCGAAGGCTTATTAAAAAAAAAATATTTTTTTGATGTAAGCTATTGCACGTTTCAAAAATAGTTGTATTTTTGCATCCGCATTAGAGAAGCAGGGCCCGTTCGTCTATCGGTTAGGACGCATGGTTTTCATCCATGTAAGAGCGGTTCGATTCCGCTACGGGCTACAAAATTCAATTTTAGATTGATAAAACTTAGGGGATAATGGTCCGTTCGTCTAGGGGTTAGGACGCCAAGATTTCGTCTTGGTAACAGGGGTTCGATTCCCTTACGGACTACAAAAAATTAGTAAAAGAAAAAAAAAGCAATAAAATGGCAAATCATAAATCAGCTCTAAAGAGAATCAGAACTAACGAAAAGAGAAGAGTATTAAATAGATACCAACACAAGACTACTCGTAATGCAATAAAAGCATTAAGAATAGCTACTGATAAAACAGATGCTACATCTAAATTGTCAAATGTAATTTCTATGATTGATAAATTAGCTAAAAAGAATATTATTCATGATAATAAAGCTTCTAATTTAAAATCTAAATTAACGAAACTTGTTTCTAAATTGTAACTAATACAATTTATTTCATATATAAAAAAGCTCTCATTTTAATGAGAGCTTTTTTTATGTCTTAACTTTTTATTCTAATTTATCTTTTAAGTATTCAAGCATTGACTTGCTAATAGGTTTAGGTAAAAAATCAATTACCATTGGATAATTTTTAGATTTTTCTAGGTCTTCTGGATCAATTGTAGAGGAAAGTATTACAACTTTTATAGTATTGAATTCTGAAAATTCGGCATTAATGAAATAGTCTAAAAATTCCCAGCCTCCCATTACAGGCATGTTCAAATCTAAAAAAATGAGTTGGGGTAATGAGAAAGTTTTGTTATTTGAGTATTTAAGGGTATTGAAGTAGTTTATTGCTTCTTCTCCGTTTTGTAGTGTCATTATTTCTTTGCAAAATGAGGCTCTACTAATTACTTTTTTACAAAGCATTAGTGTTATAGAGTCGTCATCAATACATAAGATTTGATTAAGCATTATTATTCTTTTTTAAATATTAGTGTAAATGTAGTTCCTTTATTGACTTCACTTTCAATCTCAATCGTTCCACCCATAGTTTCGACTTGGGATTTAACTAAATACAGCCCAAGTCCTTTGCTGTCAGGGTAATTATGAAAACGTTGGTACAGTCCAAAAACTTTAGTTTTGTTTCTAACTAGATCAATACCTATTCCATTGTCTTTAAATAATAAAACAACAGTATTGTCTACTTCTTTTGTGGAGACATCAATTTTAAGCTCTCTATGTTCAGATTTGTATTTTATGGAGTTTGTCAAAAGATTCAGTAGAATACTTTCTATGTAGGCTTTATTGACGTTAATTGTTGAAGCTTTCTCAAAATCGAGTTTAATAATTGGTTTGTATAATTCAATTTGAAAATTAAGTTGACTTAAAATGTTTTCAAACACTTCTCTAAGTGGAATTTCTTCTTTTTGAATAGAGGTGTTGTCCTTTATAATAATAACTTTAACTAAATCATTTATGGTGTCATTTAATAAATGTGTTGATTTGCTAAAACCGTTTAAAATTTCGGTTAATTCTTGGTTTTCAATGGGCATCTCCTCAATTAAGTTTAAAAGGCCGATTAAATTAGATAAGGGGGCTCTTAAATTGTGTGAGGTTATATAAGAGAACTGCTTTAGATCTTTATTGTTTTGTGTTAATTCTCTAATTAGTTGTTCTTTTTCCTTTTCATGCTTTTTTTCTTCGGAAACATCTCTTTGTATCGATATCCAATGAGAAAGAGTCTTTTCGCTGTTGTAGATTGGAATCATTGAGTAGCGAATCCAATATTTTTCTTTATTTTTCTTATATGTTATAGTTTCGATTAAGCATTCTTGTTCCTTTTTTAAAGCGGTAGTTAATTTGTTGTATTCTTGTTTGTCGGCATATAAGTCTCTAAAAATGTCAGTAGTTTTTCCAATGACTTCCTCAGAATTAAATCCAGACATGAATGAAAAGGCAGGGTTTGTGTAAATTATTTTTAGAGCAGCATCATTTTTAGGATCTGGCTCGGTAATAATTATAGAATCTTTGGATTGAGTAATTACGGTTTCTAATAATTTAAGTCTTTGTTCCTCTTCCTTTTGTTTGGTAATGTCTTGAATGGCTCCAATCATTCTAGTTGCTTTGCCGTTAGAGTCTTTTAATAAAAAGCCTTTGTCTAAAACATATTTATAAGAGCTGTCGGCACACCTAAACCGGTATTGATCTTGCCAGTTTTCCGTTTTTTGTTCTATAAAAGAGTAGAGTTTTACAGACATTTTAATACTGTCTTCTGGGTGGATTTTATCAAACCACCAATTAGAGTTGTTGCCTACTTCTTCTTCTGTATATCCAAAAATAGTTTCAATTCCTTTATTCCAAGAAAAACTGTTTTCTTGTATTTTCCAATCCCAAATGGTATCACTTGTTGCTTTGGCTACAATATTATATTTTTCATTAGACTCTTTAATTTCCTTATTTATTTTATTCAGTTTTTCGAATATTGCAATATTTCTTTGGTCATTTTTTGATAAAATAATTTTAAATATTATTCCTGTGAATACTATAAATAAGGTTTCTTTAATAAAATTAAATATGTGGCTATTTTCATCAGAAATATAGTGCTGTAGTAGTTTATGACTAACAATAGTTATAAATAGTGAGATAAGAATGTAAGTAGTAATTACTTGATTGGTTTTACTTTTCATTACTCAAATATAAAAAATTATTGTTGAATTATTAATCATCATTCCGAACTTATTTTTAGGATAGTTTTTGAGGTCTAATAGGTTAAGAATATGGAAACTATTACTAAATGTTATTTATTTAAAAAAAAATTGTACATTTGCGCCCATTAAAAAACTCAGATGGAATCTATAAGAAATATTGCAATTATTGCCCACGTCGATCACGGTAAAACAACTTTGGTTGATAAGATTATGTATCACTGTCAATTATTTCGTGACAACGAAAATTCAGGTGATTTAATCCTTGATAACAACGACTTAGAGCGTGAAAGAGGTATTACCATTACTTCTAAAAATGTTTCTGTTCAATACAAAGGAACAAAAATTAATATTATCGATACTCCTGGTCACGCGGATTTTGGTGGTGAGGTAGAGCGTGTATTGAACATGGCTGATGGAGTTTGTCTACTTGTAGATGCTTTTGAAGGGCCAATGCCACAAACGCGTTTTGTATTACAAAAAGCTTTAGATCTTGGTCTAAAACCATGCGTTGTTATCAATAAAGTAGATAAAGAAAACTGTACTCCTGAAGAAGTTCATGAAAAAGTTTTTGACCTAATGTTTGAATTAGGAGCTACTGAAGAGCAGTTGGATTTTCCTACAGTTTACGGTTCTGCTAAAAATAACTGGATGTCAGACGATTTTAATATTATTACTGATAATATTGAGCCTTTATTAGACATGGTTATCGCTAATGTACCTGCTCCTAAAGTATCAGAAGGAACTCCTCAGATGTTAATTACATCTTTAGATTTTTCTGCTTTTACTGGTCGTATCGCTATTGGTCGTCTTGAAAGAGGAATCTTGAAAGAAGGTATGCCAATATCTTTAGTGAAAAGAGATGGTACTATATCAAAATCTCGTATTAAGGAATTACACACTTTTGAAGGTCTTGGTCGTAAAAAAGTACTAGAAGTAATTGCAGGAGATATTTGTGCAATTGTAGGTGTTGAAGGGTTTGAAATTGGTGATACTATCGCTGATTTTGAAAATCCTGAAGCTTTAAAATCTATTGCTATTGATGAGCCTACAATGAGTATGTTATTTACAATCAATGACTCTCCTTTCTTTGGTAAAGAGGGTAAATTTGTAACTTCTCGTCACATTAGAGACAGATTGAATAAAGAATTAGAGAAAAACTTAGCAATGAAATTGGGTGAAACTGATTCAGCTGATAAGTTCATGGTTTTTGGTCGTGGTGTATTGCACTTATCTGTTCTTATTGAAACAATGAGAAGAGAAGGATATGAACTACAAATTGGTCAACCACAAGTTATTATCAAAGAAATTGATGGTAAAAAATGTGAGCCAATTGAAGAATTAACTATTGACTTACCTGAAAATCTTTCTGGTAGAGCAGTAGAGTTCGTTACTCTTCGTAAAGGTGAAATGTTGAGCATGGAAGGTAAAGGAGAACGTATGATTGTAAAATTCAACATTCCATCTCGTGGAATCATTGGATTGCGTAATCAGTTACTGACTGCTACTGCTGGTGAAGCTATCATGTCACACCGTTATATTGGATATGAGCCTTTTAAAGGAGCAATTCCTGGAAGAAATAATGGTTCATTAATCTCTATGGAGAATGGTAAAGCAATTCCTTACTCTATCGATAAATTACAAGACCGTGGTAAATTCTTCGTTAATCCTAACGACGAAATCTACGAAGGACAAGTAATTGGTGAAAATTCACGTAGCGATGATATGTGTGTGAATGTAACTAAAATGAAAAAACAGTCTAACGTTCGTTCTTCTGGAAATGATGAAAAAGCGAGAATTATTCCTCCAATCATTTTCTCTTTAGAGGAAGCATTAGAGTACATTCAAAAAGATGAATATGTTGAGGTTACTCCAAAATCTATTCGTTTGAGAAAAATCTATTTGACTGAAACTGATAGAAAAAGATTTAAAATCTAATTTTATCTTTTTTAATATAAAAAAACCCATTCATTAACTTGAATGGGTTTTTTGTGTTTTAGGATTAGTTTTAAATTTGAATTATAAAAAACAAAGTTTGTACTTTGCGAATGCGTGAGGGTTAGAAGCTAGCTACCGAAGTAGCGCGGATAGCCCGACAGCATAAAATATTTATATTATCTTTTTAAACTAAAATGTCCTTTGGCTTGTCTGCCATCTTCGAGTTTAATGGTATACCAATAATCATCGGATGGTAATTGAATCCCATTAAAAGTTCCGTCCCAACCTTGACTTGTAGGCAATAGTTGTTTTAGTAATTTTCCGTAGCGATCAAAGATATAAATGGTTGAATTGGCATTAAAATTTTGATTAATTCCTTTAACATTCCAATAATCATTATATGTGTCGTTGTTTGGAGTGAAATATTTTGGAACTCCAATTACAGAAATAGTTTTACTTATCGTTCCACAACCATTTATATCATTGATAAAAAGTTCGTGTATTCCAGATGGTACGTCATTAAAGACATTGGATGATTGAAAAGGACCTGAGGGATCGTTTAAACTATATTCATATTTTCCTTTTCCAGATACGTTTACTGTTACCGTATTTTCATCTGTTAGATCTACAATTACAATGCTTGTGATTGTTGCAATGTCCGAAGGAGTAACTTTTATTATTCGGATTTTACTGCATCCTAAAGCTGTACTTATTTCAACTTTATAAGTGCCTTCTGCGTTAACATTTAGTGTTGGGTCCGATTCACTCATTAAAACAACATTGTCTTTTGACCAGATGTAAGTGTAATTATTTGTAGGGGAACCATCGTTGATTCCTGCATCAAGTGTTACGAAAAAAGCGGGGAGATTAGAGCAAATTAATTTATCTTCCTCATGATTTTCGTTGGTATTTATATTTGGTTTTGGATTAACCTTAAGTGTAACAAATGGACCTAAACCAAAACAAGCATTGTCTAATTTGCTATCTACACGCACCCATATTTGTTGTGAATTTGGACTTCCAATATTTCTATAATTTATAATGTCTGTAATAACATTTTGTTGTGATAGAGCATCTGCTTGATTGCGGTAATAGTTTATAGTGTAATTTGCTTGTGGGAGTATATTTTTTATATCTGTAGTGACACTACTTAAATCAAATGTTGCAATTCCATCCTTATCATCATTCAAAGTGTCTATAAAATCATCACAGGTTTCGAATGATTTATGGAACATAGCTGGGATTGAAGTGGCTGAAATTTTTAAATAGATTTGCGATACGCTAAAACAGTTATTGCTATTGGTTACTCTAGCCCAAATTGATTGGTTAAAAGCAGTTTGATTTGTGAAAGCTAATGGCGTTGCAATCAATTGAGATACATCTTCAATGGTTGCTCCCGCTAAAGTTTTATAGTAAGTAAATGTTTCATTGTTGAAATTGCTAGAAATTTCATTGTTTTTTATAGTTACATTAAAAGTTGTAATACCATCTAAATCATCATCGCACTGAAAGATAGTTACATCACTAACAGTAGGTAATGTATAAACGGTTAAGGAAGTTTCAGTGGATAGTAAACCACAACTGTTTCCAACTTTATTTAATTGAACACGATATTTATAGCCATTCATTGCGTTTTTTACACTTGTTAATGATAAAGTGTTTGTTGAAGTTCCTGAATAAGTTGCGTCGTTTGTAATGGTATTCCAAGTCATCCCATTCGTTGAAAGTTGCCATTCATAGGTATTTCCGCCGTTGTCAGTTAAGGAAATTGTAGCGTTTTGTAGTTCGCAAGTAGGAGTTATTTGGGGTTGCACCGTAATTACAATTGGTGCAGCAGTCATATAATTACTGTTTGGAGTGGTATATCCTATTGCGCTAGTGACTTTGCCGTTTGTATGTACAGTTATAGGATTATTGCCTAGTAAGCCATCATTATTGGGATCTAAAAAACCTGCTTCGATAACATCTAGACACAAATCGCCATCGCTATCTAAATCGCGATAATTTTTGATTCCATCAGCATCTAAATCATTTCCTGTTTCTACTGAATCTAAAACTCCATCATTATCACTGTCCAAATCTAGATAATCAGGTACGCCGTCGGTATCAGTATCGATTGGAGTGAAACCTGACTCAAAAGCATTATCTAATCCATTTTTATTTGTGTCATTATTAGAAAAGAGAACAGAATTATTTATTTGAGCTTCTGTTGTATCAGGAATTCCATCATTATCACTGTCTAGATCCAATTGATCAGGAATTCCATCTAAATCACTGTCTTTAGGGACACAAGAAGCTTTAATTAAAAAGGTAGCTTTATTGCTGGAAGTATCAGATAGATTTTTCTGTATAAAAGTAAAAGATTCTGTCAAATAAGACCTAAAACTAAATTTTCCAGTTCCTGCTGCTAAAGGCACTGTACTATTTAATCTAAAGCGAATTTCAAATGAAGAGTATTCTTTTATTCCACTTTCAAAGATACCATCATAATTGGTGTCTATTAGCAACTGATTGTCAGGATTGAGAACCGTTATTGTTTTGCCAATAGGAGATTTGACTATAAATTCAGAATTAGAGTTTATTAAATCAGTAGGATTAGCCGTAGCGACATATTCTAAAGTGATAGAAATAGGATTGGTAAAATTCAAAACATAGCTTACTGAATTGTCTTTTCCAATTGGGGTTTCACTGATAAAACTTCCATCGCTGTTTCCAATAAACGGACTTGTAACCGCTAAAAGCGAAGTCGAGATTACTCCAGTAAAGGAATTACTATAACTTTCTTTAGAAATAGAACCAGTCACCGTATTCGAAATATTTAAATCTATATCTCCATAGGATTCTGTACAATTAGTAATTCCGTCGTTATCATTATCAATATCAACGTTATCATTCGTTGCGTCATTATCGATGTCAGTAGGGCAATAGCTAACGGGGATTTGATCTGAAAAAATAGGAACGGTGTTTGGACAACCTGAAATAGTTCCCTTTACTTGGTAGTATCCAGGGTCAGTAGGTGTATATGAATTTGAAGTTTCTCCAGAAATGGGATTATTATTTTTATACCACTGAAAGTTGTCATAAGAGGATAGTGTATTTATTTTTAGAATAACATTTGGGATGCATGCAGAATTTGTTACCGAAATTTTATCAGTGACTATTTCGGGTTTGGTATCAAAACCAGAATAGTAACCTCCGTAAGTTGCGGCACCATTTGTTCCAAAATAAGAAACATAAACCTGTTTCGTTGATTTTACAATTACATTTCCAGATAGTCCATTAATAGTATAATAAACAAAATTAGGATTTGCATCTATTGTTGTAGGACTTGATGCAATAGGATCGCCATTAATCAAAACTGTGGCACCCGCTTCTGTAACGATATTCAATCCTCCATTAAACTTATTATTCCCTATCGACTCTATGTTAGGAATGTTGTTAACAGTATTTGGAGTGGCGCAATTTATTGGAGGAACAAAAAATAGATTTTGATTAGCAGGGGAATCACTACCGCCAATACTTTGATAAGCAAAAACATTCTCGGATGAAGTGACGTATAAATTACCATTACTAAATTGAGAACCATCCAAAGCTATAAATTCTCCAGCATTCAGCGTAATTGTAGGGGCTGAGTTTCCGTTTAGATATATAAGAGTATTATTTTTATGTGCAACCAATAAAACACGTTCTAACTCATCGGTTCCTAATCCTTTTATAAAAACATACTCTTTGCCTGTTTTTTCAAATGAAACTATTTGGTCAAAACCAACATCTCTTCCTGTTCCAGTTCCGTTTGATTGGAGCAGAGTACTGTTACTGCCTCCAAACGAGCCCGAATTGACAACAACATCTTTGTTTGCCTCTACTAAAGCTCCAATCATTTTCGAACTGTTTGATGGAGTTGTATTTGTTGGATTTTCTAAAGCTAAAACATAACTTTCGTTTTTATTTAAGGTGACAGTTAAAGGGCCTGTGATGGTAACGCCATTAGTAAGAATTGTTCCAATAGGAATATTCGAAATCGTGATTTTAGTGTCATTCTCTGTAGATAATATCGAAGCGAAATTTAATAAAGAATTGTCAAAAAGAGGATTCAACATTGCGCCTAATCTAAAGGTTTTTCCCAGAGCACTATTTCCTTTTGAGACCAATCCTCCAGCATGATTATAGGTCCCTTTTTGGTTAAGACCAGCATTTAATCTAACACTTACATAAATTAAATCTTCGGCTTCAACTATATAACCTTTGTTGATTACTTTTTCGATTTGGTTTTTGTTCGTAAACAATTGAGTATTTGTTCCTTGTCCAATAATATGAACATAAGGGACATTGTTATTAACCGTTCCTTTAATCGTATTTCCTCCAATTTCTTTAATTTCAAAATTTACATTGACAATGCTTGGAGTAGAAATGTATAAATATTGATCTTCTGCTAAATTAGTGACGCAAGTCAATGGTGGAATATAATGAGTTTTACTAAATTGAGCAAAACAGCTCATCGATAAAAAAGAAAAGAAAATAAGTAAAGTTTTTTTCATTTGTTAAAATTAGCAAAATTTATATTATCTTTTTAATGAAAAATGACCTTTAATATTTTTTTCATCTCCAAAATTTATGTTGAACCAATAATCATCTGCGGGCAACGCGACCCTATTGAAAGTTCCATCCCAACTATTGCTTAATTGGTTCAGTTGTTTTAATAACTTTCCGTAGCGATCAAAAATTGTTACTGTTGCATTAGGAAATAAATTTAAGTTATTGATCCTCCAAAAATCATTATAACCATCTCCATTTGGAGTAAAAAAGCGAGGATAATCAAGCACATATATCATTCTAGTAGATAATCCACAACTTAAATTGTCTCTTACATATACGGTGTAAATCCCAGTTTTGACATTAGTGAATAATGAATCGGATTGAAACAGGGTTCCATCTAAAGAATATTCATAATTTCCAACTCCACTGGTTTCTATTAAAACGGAATTTTTATTTCCATTAAAATCACTAATTATAACATCTGTTATTATAGAGTTTACAATAGTATTATAAGGAATTATTTTAAGGGCAATCTCATATATACCATAACAATCTATACCATTTTCGATTCGGGCAAAAATAATTTGAGGATTTGTTAAATTGGTGTAAATAGTATTTATTGGGTCTGTTTTATTGGCCGCATC
This sequence comes from uncultured Flavobacterium sp., assembly GCA_965366105.1. GTDB lineage: Bacteria > Bacteroidota > Bacteroidia > Flavobacteriales > Flavobacteriaceae > Flavobacterium. The sequence goes on from CBDUEE010000009.1 coordinate 20,483, forward strand.
AGTAGCATTTAGATAATATCCTTGCACAAGGAGGGGTGCAACAATTACTGGTAAAATCTTTGGGTTTATATCTCTTTTCAAATCAAATAAACGAATTCCATCCTGATTCCCATCGGTATCACAAAAAGAAAGCGTCTGAATAGGAGTTAAGGTACTTAAAACTTGAAGTGTTATTTCGGTATAATTTGTACAGCCTCCAGTAGTATTTCTAACTCTCGCATAGATAGTTCTGGAAGTTGAAATATAAGCAGATGGATTAGCAATTTTTGGTGTTTGATTTTGTTGGTCTATAGCTATTTCATAATAGTCTACTATATCCGTATTTCCTCCATTTATAATGGAACTTAACTGAGTTAAATCAAATTTAGCATTGCCAGAACTGTCTCCGCATTGTATAAGTGTTTTTTTTATTGGAGCTGCATAGTTAATGTTTACTTTTCCTTGAGCAGTACAAGTTCCAGCAATTGTAACATTTACAGCATAATTTCCAGGATTTGTAACGGTATATGTATTAGTGTTTTGCAAGGGGTCTATAATACCGTCTTTTGACCATTCATAGGTATAAGTGCTGTTTGTTAGTCCAGTATCAATAACTGTTTGGTCACCAAAACATACTGTTTGGTCTAATCCTAAATTAATTTTTGGAGAAAAACTACCTGCTTCAATAAAAACTGCCGAATCATATTCAGCATTTTTATCATCAGCAATAACTAATTTGATGTGATATGTTCTACCTGCAATAACTGAACTTTGAGCGTTTAAAACTACAGTTTGTGCGCTATAATTGATAGGACTTGTATTCGTATTATAGCCATTGAAATAATTTTCATTTATGGGCGGACATCCTTTTATTAAGCCATTTTGACTATTAAAAGAAGGAATTAAAGGGTGTACATTTGTTGAGGAGACAGGAGTGGTAGAATTGGGTAATACTGCTATGTTTTTGTAAGGCTCTGCACTTCCTTTTTCTTTGATTAAGAAAGCAAATCCATCAGAGAATTCACAAGGAAAATAATCTTGATATTCATTAGAAGCAAAAATATAATTAAAACTTATTAAATTTGTCAAAGGAATAAAATCAAACTCTAAAACACTGGCGTTAAATGTTTTGGTTAAGTTTAGCGCTTGTTCTAAATCAGGATCTCCTAGCCAACTAGTATTCCCTAAATCTCTATTTGTGGTAAAAGGGCCTGTCGAATTTGAGCTACTCCCTGTACTTAGTAGAACTCCTTGAACAAAAGGAAAATTACTAGTTCCAGCATTAAAATACCCATAACTTTTTTTGGCACCAGAAAAAGTATCTCCTTTTGCTATTGGATTTAAAATTGTTGCGCAGGAACTGTTTACCAAAATGTTTTCTATCAATTCTTGCGCACCTTTAGAGTCATCAACTTGAATAAATTGAGCTGTAGCTGAGGTAAAATAACAGCATAGAGAAACATAGATTATTATTGTTTTAAAATATTTCATAGCCATACAAATATACTACAAATCTCTCTTTTTTAATATTTTGTATGATAGGAAAACAAATATAGCAGTCCAACATAAAACAATGAGTATTGAAGATAATTCGACATCATATTTTTTCACATTATCTAATCCGATTTGTGTTCCTAAGTTTTTCACTACAGACAATCTGGTAAAGGGTTCAACAATTAAATTAGACATTGATTCTAAAGGGAAAAATTGCATGATAGAAGCGGCAGTATTACCTTCTGGAAAAATCCTGAAAGCTAGAATTCCTTTGATAATCCCTTCGATAATATTCCAAACTAACAAAAATCCTAACGCAAATGCAGAACGTTTCACTAAAATCCCTAAAAATAAACAGAAAGAGAAAAAGCCAACTAATTTTATAAAATAGGCTATTAAATATTCTAAATCAGAAAAAATAATACTCCATTCCGTATAAGAAGAAAAACCTAATCCTAAAACTAAAGATATTATAAAAATAAAAATAGTTGAAACAGCAGCAAATAAAACGACGGCTAGGAATTTAGACTCAATAAATTCTTTTTTGCTCATTCCATCAATTAAATTCTGTTTAAGCGTACCATAACTATATTCGTTTGCCATCATAGAAACAATTACTATGGCCAAAAATAATTTGAGTATTGCAGCAATGTACGTATTGAAATGCCAAATAAAAGGAAAGTTAAAAATTCCCATTTCAGCTAAATGAAATTTGAAAATTCCCAAATCAAATTTTATAGAGGCTATAAGTGCGATGAAAGTTAAAAGAATAAAATAAGTTAAAGTCAAAACCCGACTGGCTTTGTTTTTCCATATTTTTTGAAGTTCTATTGAGAGTAGTCGTTTCATGAATTGAGATATGAGATTTGATTTTAATTTGAAAGTGCCAATGAATTTTGCTAATTTTTTTCTGTCAATTTTAAAAATTGTTCTTCAAGACTACTTTTTCGTTTAACTAAATGATTTAGAACAATATTTTTCTCAAAAAGGAATCGGTTTAATTCTCTTGCTTCTAGATTTTCTTTCAAATAAACCAAAACTTTTCCTTGCTCACAGATTATTTTTGTTGTGGCAGAATGTGCTTTTAGAACTTCCATTAAATTCTGATTATCATCAGCTTCTAATTCGAAAAAAGTATCATTCGCTGCCATTCCGTCAACCAAACCAGTATATAAAATCACTCCTTTTCTTAAAACTATTACATGAGTACATACTTTTTCTACTTCATCCAGTAAATGAGAGGCCAAAAGTATTGTTGTTCCTTTGGCTGCAATTTGTTTGATAATATCTCTTATTTGATGAATTCCTTGAGGATCTAAACCATTTGTGGGTTCGTCGAGAATTAGAATTTCAGGATCATTCAATAGGGCAGAGGCTATCGCTAGTCGTTGTTTCATTCCTAATGAAAAAGTACTAAATTTGCTATTTTGACGATCTGTTAAACCTACTAATTCTAGTTTTTCATTAACTTTAGCATAGTTAATTCCTTTGATTTTACAAACTAATTGTAAGTTTTCCTTAGCAGTCATGTAAGGATAAAAGTTTGGTCTTTCTATTATTGCACCTACTTTTTTTAGTGCATCGTGTGTTTGCATTGTACCATTGAACCAACTGTATTCTCCAGAAGTTTTATTAACAACATTTAATGCTATTCCTAAAGTTGTAGATTTTCCACTTCCATTGGGTCCTAAAATGCCATAGACATTTCCTTTATGTATTTCGAAAGAAACATTTTTTAGTGCTTGAAGTACACCATAACGTTTGTTGAGATTTTTAACTGAAAGTATTGTTTCGGGAGGATTCATCTTTATACATTTTTATATAGGACGAATAATAAACAATTTTGTTACTAATTAATCAGAATTAGTTTATTTCCCCTATTAATTTGCAAAGTGCATCTAATTTTTTTAGAGTAATAGGTTTTTCAATATAATTTTTTACCACATTATATTGCTTGGCCTTTTCTATGTCAGCTGGGTCAATTGAAGAAGTCATTATAAAAATCGAAATTTCTTTTTTTAGTGGTAAGTGGATAAACTCATCCAGAAACTGCCATCCATCCATAATTGGCATATTTAGATCTAATAAAATAGCGTCGGGCAAAATAGTATTGTCAATTGCATTTTGTTTTAGTTGGTTTAGTGCGTTTTGAGCATTGTAAAAAGATTGTATTTCGTCACAAAACTTATTTTTAGAAATAAGAATACTCATCAGTTTGACAGTTAATTTGTCGTCGTCAATAATGTACGTTAACTTATTTTTCATTTAAATAAATTTTAAAATTTGATCCTTCATTTACTGTGCTTTCTACTTCAATTTTGCCATTCATGGCTTCCAATTGATTTTTGGTTATAAATAAACCAATTCCTTTAGCATCTTCATTCCCATGAAATGTTTTATACATTCCAAAAAGTTTATGTCCGTTTTTCTTTAAATCGAGACCTAAGCCATTGTCTCTGAAATTGATGACAATATAACCATCAATAATTTTGAATCCTATTTCTAAAGTAGCATCACGTTCTGGTGATTTATATTTTATTGCATTTGTGAATAAGTTAAGTAAAATACTATCTAAATATGCTGGAATTGCGGTAACAGTTAGATGGTCTGGAATAGAATCTGTAATTGTTATTTTACTCTCTTTAATGACTAATCGTAATGCTTTTTTTGTTTTCTCGATTTCGTGTTTTAAAGGAATTTCTTTCTTTTCTATATTTGTTTTTTGCTGAATTGTTATAATTTCATTCAAATATTCAATTGATTCTGATAGTTTTTCTGTCCCTTCCTTAAATAAATCAAAATAGGAAAGTTTCTCATGGATATCATCTGTATTTTCAATTACATCCACCACCATTGATAAGTTGCTTGTATGAGAACGAATATTATGAGAAACGATATGCGTAAAATTATAGAGTTTATTATTTTGATTGCTAGCGACTTCCAAAAGTTCTTTTAGCTCTATTTCTTTT
>CBDUEE010000010.1:0-23820 GCA_965366105.1 uncultured Flavobacterium sp.
ATGACTTTTATCAAGCTTGGCTAGATTTAAGAAAACACAATATCACAAGTACTGATTTTGTAATAGGAATTGCCGCTTCAGGAAATACACCTTATGTTATTGGTGGTTTAAAAATGGCTCGTGAAAATAATATTAACACCGGAAGTATTTCTTGTAACAGTAATAGCTTAATTTCAAAAGAAGCTGATTTTCCTATAGAAATTGTTGTTGGTCCTGAGTTTCTAACAGGAAGTACGCGAATGAAAGCCGGAACTTCGCAAAAACTTGTGTTGAATATGATTTCTACCTCAGTGATGATAAAACTAGGAAAAGTATATGGAAATAAAATGATTGACATGCAATTATCTAATAAAAAACTGGTGCAAAGAGGTGTTGAAATGATTGTTGAAGAGCTAAAAATTGATGAGAAATTAGCTTCTGAATTATTAAATAAATACAAAAGTGTGAGAGCAGTTTTATTAGCTGAAAATAAAAATTTAGAAATTTAATATTATAAAATAATCTACTAACTTCCCAAGAATAATAAACCAATAACCAAATAAAATGACACCAAGCGCAATCCTAATTCTTATTATCCTTTATTTCGGAGTATTATTCTATATTTCACACAGAGTAAGTCGGAAAGATGATGGTAACGAAGCGTTCTTTACTGCCAATAAAAATTCGAAGTGGTATTTGGTTGCTTTTGGAATGATAGGGACGGCTCTTTCAGGTGTGACTTTTATTTCCGTGCCAGGAGAAGTAGGCGCTGCAAGTGGTGAGCAATTCAAATATTTTCAGTTTATAATAGGAAATGCTATTGGCTTTATAATAATTACTAAGTTATTATTGCCTTTGTATTACAGAATGAATTTAACCTCAATTTATAGCTATATCGAGCAAAGAATGGGTTTTTATAGCTATAAAACGGCAGCTTCTATTTTCTTAATCAGTAGAACGATAAGTTCTGCTTTTAGGCTTTATTTAGTGGTAATTGTATTGCAACGCTATGTTTTTGATTATTATGGAATTCCGTTTGCTGTAACGGTTTTAATTTCTTTATTGCTTATTTTTTCTTATACCTATAGAGGCGGACTCAAAACAATTATTATTACGGATACTTTGCAAACATTTTTCTTAGTGAGTTCCGTTTTTCTAACGATATATTTTATTTGCGACAGTATGGATTTGACTGCTATTGGTGCATTCGAGGAAGTGAAAAATAGTAATTATTCTAAAATATTTTTCTTTGATGATTTCCTAGGAAGTAAATTCCATTTTGTAAAACAAATTTTAGGAGGAATGTTCGTAACTATTGCTATGACAGGCTTGGATCAAGATTTAATGCAAAAAAACCTAAGTTGTAAAAACATTGGCGAAGCTCAAAAAAATATGTTTACTTTCACTGGAATCTTCGTTGTTATCAATATTTTTTTCTTGAGCGTAGGAGCTTTACTCTATATTTATGCCAACAAAAATGGAATTGCAATTCCAACTGATTTAGTTACTGGCAAACCCAGAACTGATCTTCTTTTTCCAGAAATCGCCTTAAATCACCTCTCTATAATTCCGGCGATTGTATTTTTACTAGGAATTATTGCAGCTACTTTTGCCACTACTGATTCGGCTTTAACAGCATTAACTACCTCTTTTTGTGTAGATTTTTTAGGAATGGATAAAGAACAAAATCTAAAAAAGAAAAATAACGTTCGTATTAGGCATTTTGTGCACATCAGTTTTTCAGCATTAATTTTCTTGGTGATACTTGTTTTTAATTCTATTAATGATAGCTCGGTTGTAGGAATGATTTTTAGAGTAGCATCCTACACGTATGGACCTTTATTAGGATTGTATGCCTTTGGCTTATTCCAAAAAACAAGAAATGTAAATGACAAATTAGTGCCATTTATTTGTCTATTGTCGCCTTTGTTTACGTATTTAATAAATGAATATTCAAGAACTCTATTTTCTGGATATGTTTTTGACAATGAATTAATAGTAGTAAACGGGATGTTGACTTATTTAGGATTGCTATTAACGAGTTCACACAGCACCAATAAAATAAGTTTTTAGTCTCATTAAGATCTTAAATAATTGATTCATTAATTGTCTACCGCTCAAATGAGAGATAGGTAGCCAATTCCTTTAAAATAAATTAAATGAAAAATTACTTTATAAAGTTTAGTCTTTACATAACGTTTCTATTTCTAATTACGAATTGTGCTATTTCTAAAAAAACGAGTTCCGAAACCAACTTAAAAAAAGAGTCTTTTACAGAAGAAACTACTGTTTACAATGTTCTAAAAAAATCAGAAAGAAAAATATTTTTTAAAGATTCAGATTCCGAAACTCGTTGGGCAGATAGCATATACAGTAAATTGTCACTGCAAGAAAAATTAGGTCAATTGTTTATGATTTCGGCTTATTCTAATAAAGATTCAGTTCACCAAAATAAGATTAAAGGGTTAATTAAAGATTATAAAGTTGGTGGTGTGATTTTTTTTCAAGGTGGTCCAGTTCGCCAAGCTAAATTGACAAATGAATACCAAGCGATAGCAAAAGTGCCTTTGTTTATTGGACTTGATGCAGAATGGGGATTAAGCATGCGATTAGATTCTACTTATGTTTTTCCTTGGAATATGACACTAGGAGCCATACAAGATTTAGATTTAATAGAAAAAGTAGGCTGCCAAATGGGTGCTGAAAGTAAAAGAATGGGAATCAATTTCAACTTTGCTCCTGTACTAGATATTAATACTAATCCTCGAAACCCTATTATCGGGAATCGCTCTTTTGGAGAAAGCAAAATAAATGTAAGCAATAAAGCTGTTGCTTTAATGAAAGGCGTTCAAAGTCAAGGTGTATTTAGCACTGGCAAACATTTTCCTGGTCATGGCGATACTTCTGCTGATTCTCATTACACCTTGCCATTAGTTAATTTCTCAAAAGAGCGCATTGATAATATCGAATTGTATCCTTATAAAAGAATGTTTGATGAAGGTTTAGTTTCGGTAATGGTGGGACATCTCAATATTCCAAGTTTAGAATCCAAAGAAAATTATCCATCCTCCGCTTCCTTTAATGTTGTGACCAATTTGCTTCAAAACCAGTTGGGTTTTGACGGTTTGATAATTACCGATGGTTTGGCGATGAAAGGAGCTAGTAACTTCAAAGGTCCTGGTGATCTTGAATTAGCAGTACTCCTTGCAGGAAATGACATTTTGCTTTGTCCAGAAAATGTACCTGTCGCAATGACAAAATTAGAATCGTCCTACAAGGACGGAATTATTTCCGAAGAACGTCTAGCACATTCTGTAAAAAAAATATTACGTTATAAGTTTAAAGCAGGTTTAAATAACTACAAAGCGATTGAAATGAATACCCTTATCGCTGCTATCAATCCTCCGCAAAACAATGCTTTGAGTTATAAATTGTATGAAAATGCAATAACAGTTCTAAAAAATGAGAAACAAATTCTTCCGATCAAAGATTTGAGTCAGAAAATTGCATACGTGAAATTAGGCGATGATATTAACAGTACTTTTTTATCCACGTTAAAAAAATATACAGAAGTAATCGAAGTTTCAAATACTAATATTGATAGTTTAAATACGGAATTAAAAAAATACAATACTGTAATTGTTGGTTTTCATAAAGAAAATAAAACTTGGGCTAAACAAGATTTTAGCGAAACAGAAATGCTTTGGTTACAGAAAATAGCACATGAAAATAAAGTAATCTTGGATGTTTTTGCAAAGCCATATTCACTACTTCCTATTTCAAATTTTGATGACATTAAAGGATTAGTCGTTTCCTACCAAAATTCAGATATCAGTCAAATAGTTTCAGCAGAATTACTATTTGGTGCGGTCGAAGCCAAAGGAAAACTACCAGTTTCGATAAACAAATCATTTGATGTGAATGCTGGTTTGTCAACAGAAAAACTAAACCGATTGGGTTTTACAGCTCCTGAAAATGAAAATATGAATTCGCAGATTTTATCTAAAATCGACAGCATTGCACAAAAAGCAATTGTTGGCAAAATGACTCCTGGAATGCAAGTATTAGTGGCAAGAAAAGGAAATGTAATTTTTCAAAAATCGTATGGACATCTTAGTTACGATGATGGAAAAACAGTAAATAATTCTGATTTATATGACGTAGCCTCTCTTTCAAAAATGATTTCTACATTACCAAATGTGATGCAATTGTATGATAAAAAGAAGGTTAATCTAAATACCAAATTAAAGAGAATGGTGCCTCTTTTTTCAAAAACTAATAAAGAGAATATTAGTTTCAAAGATTTACTAACTCATTATGCAGGACTTCAAGCCTGGATTCCATTTTACAAAGCAACGTTGAATAGTGATACCACACCGATGGAAAAATATTATCGAAAAGTTCCAAATACTCAGTTTTCAACTAAAGTTGCCAATGATCTGTACATCAGAAATGATTATCAGGATACCATTATGAAAATCATTGCTGATAGTCCCTTATCGCTTAAAAAAGAATATAAATACAGTGATTTTACCTTTATCATTCTAAAAGAATATTTAGAGAGAAAAACAAAGAAACCGTTAGAAGTGTTGAGCCAGAAAAATTTTTATAGCTCTCTTGGAATGAATAATACCATGTACAATCCGTTGGCAAAGTTTGATAAAAATAATATTGCACCAACAGAAGTGGATAATTATTTCCGTCATCAAGTAGTACAAGGATATGTACATGATATGGCTGCGGCCATGGAAGGCGGAGTTGCGGGTCATGCAGGAATTTTTTCCAATGCTATGGACGTAGCTAAAATGATGCAGCTTTTTTTACAAAAAGGAGATTATGGCAACAAACATTATTTTTCTGAACAAACATTTGATGCATTTAATACTTCCTATTATGCAGCTGAAGGAGTTCAAAGAGGTTTAGGTTTTGATAAAAGAATAGAAAAAGATGGTCCAACTTGTGGTTGCGTATCCAAAGCTAGTTTCGGTCACACTGGTTTTACAGGAGATATTGCTTGGGTAGATCCTGAAACTGAAATTGTGTATGTTTTACTTTCGAATAGGACCTATCCTGAAGTTACAGCCGAAGGAAATAAGTTATCCAAAGAAAAAATTAGAGAAGATATTCAACAAATAATTCAAGATGCAATTATTAAATAACAGACTAAACTATAATTGTAAGAAGTATTTATAATCGTATTTTAAAACAATTAAAACTTTTAACTTTACCAAACAAAATACTTATAAAGCATTTAAGAAAAATAGTAGTGCCAAAACTTATATGTTCTTAAATTTCTTATATGGTTTAAAAAAAGACCTTATTATCATTACTCACATCCGGAATCATGAATTCAAATTTAGAATCACTTTATAAAATTGCACAAAAACCAACACGAACTATTATTGGTTTGATGTCTGGAACTTCATTAGATGGTTTAGATGTTGCTTTATGCCAAATATCAGGCTCTGGCGAAGAAACGGAAGTTAAATTGATTCAATTTGACACAGTAGATTACTCGGAGGATATAAAATCGGAAATTAGATCAGTATTTGCAAAAAAAAATATTGATTTTCAAAAACTAGTTTTGTTGAATGAATGGATAGGGAATTTGCATGCCAATATGATTTTAGAATGTCTTAATCGTTGGTCAATTTTAACTAACGAAGTTGATTTAATAGCTTCACACGGTCAAACCGTTTTTCACGCACCAAAAATTTTACACCAACAAGAAAAGTTCCCAAACGCCACCTTACAAATTGGCGATGGTGATCATATAGCCGTAAAAACAGGAATTATTACACTATCCGATTTCAGGCAAAAACATCTTGCGGCGGGTGGGGAAGGAGCTCCGCTTGCAGTTTATGGTGATTATTTTCTATTTTCTAAAAAAGGAGAAAATCGTATTATGCTCAACATGGGCGGAATTGCAAATTTTACTTATTTACCAGCCAGTAGCAATCCAGAGGAAGTTTTTGTCACTGATACAGGAACCGGAAACACCTTAATCGATGCTTTTACAAAACTTGCTTTTCCTGATAAATCATATGATAAAGATGCTGAAATTGCTAAAACTGGTATTGTAAATACGTCACTTTTGATGGCTTTAAAATCTGATGATTTTTTTTTAAAGCCTTATCCAAAAACTACAGGACCAGAACTTTTTAATATCGAATATGTAATAAAGGCGCAAACAAAAAGCAATACAAATAGTATTTCGGTTCCAGATTTACTGGCAACTTTAACTCGATTTAGTGCTGAAACAATTGCAGAAGCCATAAATGCGACAATAAAGAAGACAATATATTCTATTGCAAATTTTACTATTTATATGTCTGGTGGCGGTACCCATAATCCGCTATTAGTTAAGTGGTTGAAGGAGTTGTTGCCATGTCATTTTTTAAAAACTGATAATCTGGGAATTTCAGGTGATGCCAAAGAAGCAATATTATTTGCTATTTTAGCCAATGAAACTATTTCCGGAGGGAAATCTGATTTTGGAGTACGTAAAGGGATTCCATCAGTATCGATGGGGAAAATTTCATTTCCTAACTAAAATATAAAGAAAAATTTAAATTTTTTTTTAATATTTTTATAAAATCAACCAAAAAAACCAACCAAAAAAAATGCAAAAAGAACGTTTAATTTCGCTTGATGTCTTTAGAGGATTTACAATTCTATTAATGACTATAGTTAATAACCCAGGTAGCTGGGCGGCTATTTATCCGCCTTTAGAACATGCGAAATGGCATGGTTGCACCCCTACTGATTTAGTTTTCCCCTTTTTTATCTTCATAATGGGAACTGCAATTCCTTTTGCAATTCCAGTTAAGCAATTCAATTTATCTGTTTTTAATAAAATTCTTGTTCGCTCTTTACGAATTTTCTGTTTAGGATTATTCTTAAATTATTTTAGTCAAATAGAATTATTAGGTTTAGAAGGAATTCCTTTATTGATTGTTCGAATTATTATTACACTTGCAGTTGCTTATGCTCTTTTAGGTAATTTTACTATAAAAACTAAAACCTATCTCGTTTTTTTAATTTTAGCTATACTCTTATTTCTGGCCTACAGTGGAATAACCGCATACGAAGATGTTAGGATTCCAGGAGTTCTACAACGTATAGGAATTGTATATTTCTTTAGCTCTATTTTATATTTAAAAACAAATCTTAGAACTCAACTCCTCATTGCAGTTGCTATTTTGTTAATATATTGGGCTCTAATGGCTTTGGTACCCGTTCCCGGATTTGGCGCAGCCAATTTTGAAAAAGGAACCAACTTAGCGGCTTGGCTTGATAATTTACTGCTAAACGGACATTTATGGAGTTTTTCTAAAACTTGGGATCCTGAAGGAATTTTGAGCACATTACCTGCAATAGCCACAGGAATTTTAGGAATGTTCATTGGTCAAATTTTAAATTTGCAGATACCTAAAATTGAAATTGTTAAAAAAATTGCAATCATAGGAGTTGTTTTATTAATTACTGGATTAATATGGAATAGTGTATTTCCTATAAATAAAGCACTATGGACAAGCTCTTATGTGGTATATACTGCCGGGATTGCTTCATTATGTCTTACCCTTTTATATTACATTATAGATGTAGCGGATTATAAAAAATGGACAAAAATATTTTTGTATTGGGGTGTAAATCCTATGATTGTGTTTTTCTTTTCCGGGATAATTCCAAGAGTTTTGAGTTTTATTAAGATAGAAAATCCAGAAATAGGAACAGAACAAATAAGTCTTCAAAAATTTATCTATGATTTTAATATTGTTCCACTTTTTAATAATCCATTAAATGCATCATTATTTTACGCATTATCTTATGCTGTTTTTTGGTCTCTAATTGTTTGGATATTGTATAAATATAAATTAATATTCAAAGTTTAATACTCACAATTGTTACCAAATTTAATTTTAAAATTGAACAGCTGTAATTTGGCAAAGAAATTGCGCAGGTAAAAAAAGTGAAATTTGTAAACCTATATAACTGGTAAATTTCTCTAAAAATATATTTTTGAATCCTTTATAAACAAACCTCTAATGAAAAATTACCAGCACAGCCTTTTGCTTATTGCGTTTCTTTTATTCTCTTTTTTGAATGGTAATGCACAAGAATTGGCAACATATCCCAAAAATGAATTTAGAGCCGTTTGGATTGCAACCGTTGTTAATATTGACTGGCCCAAAACTAGTACTGATAATGTAGATAAAGAAAAAGCAGATTATATCGAGATTTTAGATACTTACAAAAAATTAAATTACAATGCAGTTATTGTTCAAATTCGAAGTGTTGGAGATGCATTTTATCCATCGGAATTTGCCCCTTGGTCAAAATATTTGACAGGAAAAGAGGGTCAAGCTCCAAAACCTTATTACGACACATTAGCGTGGATGATTGCGGAAACCCATGCTAGAGGTTTTGAATTTCACGCTTGGTTGAATCCCTATAGAGCAACAATGGACTACAATACTGCGATTTTAAGTCCACAACATGATTTCTTTAAACATCCAGAATGGATGATTAAATATGGTGGTAAATATTATTACAACCCTGCTTTACCAGAAGTCCAGAATCATTTAACGGCTGTTGTAGAAGAGGTTGTTTCAAATTATGATATTGATGCTATTCATTTTGATGATTATTTTTATCCTTATAAAATAAAAGGAGAAAATTTTAATGATACAGAATCTTTTATAAAATATGGCAACGGTATGAGTTTATCGGACTGGAGACGCTCCAATGTAAATGATTTTGTAAAGTGTGTTTCTATTTCTATAAAAAATAGCAAACCTTGGGTACAATTTGGTATCAGTCCTTTTGGTGTTTGGAGAAACAAATCAGTAGATCCAAAAGGTTCCGACACCGAGTCAGGACAAACCAATTATGATGATTTATTTGCTGATCCATTAGCATGGATGCAAAACAAATGGATTGATTATTTAGTTCCACAATTATATTGGAGTATGGATCATCCTAAAGCGTCATATTCAAAATTATTACGCTGGTGGTCTGAAAACGCAACAAATGTTGCGGTTTATATAGGTAATGGATCCTATAAAATTAACGCTGACTCTGATAAAAGATGGAATAATCCAAAAGAAATTCCGAATCAAATAGATATTACTAGATCTTACAAAAACATTCAAGGAAATGCTTTTTTTAGTGCTAAATCATTTGTGAATAGAAATCAAAGTGTTACCAAATTACTCATGGAAAATCAATATAAATATCCTGCTCTTCCTCCAGTAGTTCCTAATGCAATCAAAAAAATGGTTATTGTACCCATACCAAATAACAGTGTACGAGATTCTATTTCTTCTCGTTTTACAGTACAATATCCTTTGTACAGTAAAGTTCGTTACCTTATGGTTTATGGAGCTAAATCAAATTCGAAAATTGACATTAGCAATCCTAGCCAAATTATTGCTAAAATTGCTTACAAGGAGAACAATGATACCGTTGCTGTTGTAATTCCTGCTAACAAATTAGATGAAAAAGGGACCTGCGCCGTTACATTTATTGATTTTTATGGCAATGAAAGTCAAGCAACTTTAGTAAATTTTACACTATAATTTTTAATTGATTATTAATTTCCCTCGATGAAAACAGACAATAGACCTTGGTATTGGATTCCCGCTTTAAATTTTGCTTCTGGTTTACCGTACGTTATAATTATATCCGTTTCGGTATTGATGTACAAAAACTTGGGAATAAGCAACGAAGATATCGGTTTTTATACCAGTTTGTTATATTTACCTTGGGTAATAAAACCATTGTGGAGTCCATTTATAGATTTATATGGAACTAAAAGAAAATGGTTTTTATCAATGCAATTGCTTATTTCGATTGCTTTTTTAATAGTAGGTTTCATTATTCCTACAAGCCAATTTTTTATATTAAGTTTAGCCGTTTTTTGGGTCGCTGCCTTTGCCTCCGCATCAAATGATGTAGCAAGTGATGGTTTTTACATGCTGGCTTTAGAGAAAGAACAACAATCTTTCTTCTTAGGGATTCGAAGCACATTTTATAGAGCATCTATGCTTACTGGAAATGGATTAATTATTTTATTAGCAGGTTATTTAGAGCATCGCTTTGGTAACAATGTCCAGGCTTGGTCTTACACTATGATTTTTGTGGGAATTGTGATGTCCATCCTAACTGTCTATAATTATTTTGCTACGCCAAAAGCAGAGCTTCCCATTAAAGCTGGCGAGACTGAAGAGAAAAATTTCAGCAAGGTTTTCAGCAGTTTTTTTAAGAAAAAACAAATTGTGTTAATTCTTGCTTTTATTCTTTTGTTTCGTTTAGGAGAATCGCAATTACTAAAAATGCTAACTCCTTTTTTAGTAGATCCTATTAATCAAGGTGGAATGGGATTGCAAACCGAAGATGTAGGGATTATTTATGGAACTTTCGGATTAATTGCACTAACTATTGGTGGAATCTTGGGCGGAATTGCTATATCTAAAGATGGATTAGGAAAGTGGCTTCTACCGATGATTTTAGTTATGCACTTGCCTATCATTGGATTTGTTTTACTATCGCATTTTCAACCGCAAGATGTTATGCACATTGTTATAAATAATTCTTTTATAAATATAGATTATTCAATGAATACCTATACAAGTTTAGTAGTTATAATTGAACAATTTGGTTACGGATTTGGTTTTGCTGCTTTCATGATGTATTTGATTTATGTGGCAGATGGCGGATCAAAAACCTCCCACTATTCTATTGCAACTGGATTTATGGCCCTTGGAATGATGCTTCCAGGAATGGTAAGTGGTTATATTCAAGATTATTTAGGCTATGGTAATTTCTTTATTTGGGTCTTTATAGCTACAATTCCGGGATTAATACTTTCCAGATTTTTAATATTTCCAAAGGAATTCGGAAAAAAAGCAGATAATAGTAATCACCTGACTAGCCAACCGAAAAATGAGGAATAATAACTGGATGATGCTACAAAAATTTAATTTTGATTTAAAAAATTGAACAATTCAACCAATAACTGCTATCTAGGTATTCATAAACTAAAACGATGACATTAGAACAAAAAATAGGGCAATTTTTCTTTCCAGCAGTTTTCATCAATGATACGGAAGAAAACATCCAGGAAATGGAGCGATTAATCAAGCAACACAATATAGGCGGACTTACTTTTTTTCACAGTAGAGCGAGTGCAGCCACAAATTACGAAACCAAGAAAAAAGTAGTTTTGAACGACGATAGTTGTCAACGTTTAAAGGAACTTATCGTACGGTATCAAAAATGTGCTTCTACGCCATTATTAATTAGTATTGATGCAGAATGGGGATTAGCCATGCGCGTCGAAAAAACACCTCAGTATCCTTATGCGATTACGCTTGGTGCTTTACCAAGTTCGCAATCTCATTTGGTCTACGAAGTGGGTAAACAAATTGGTTTAGATTTAAAATCGGTTGGAATTCATTACAATTTGGCTCCTTTGGCTGATATTAATAATAATCCAAATAATCCCGTAATTGGCTACCGTTCTTTTGGTGAAAATATAGATAAAGTAAGTAATTTTGCCTTAGAATATTTAAGAGGAATGAATGATGTAGGCGTTCTAGGATGCTTAAAACATTTTCCTGGACACGGTAATACAAACGTAGATTCGCATCTAGGTTTGCCTATTTTAAAAGAAAGCTTAGAACAATTATTGGCAAATGAATTGATTCCATTTATAAAGGGAATCGAGATTAATGTCGATTCTATTATGATTGGTCACTTGGCTGTCCCTACTTTAAATAATGGTAAGAACACCTCGGCAACTTTGTCAAAATCAATTATAGAAACACTTTTGCGAAAGCAATTAGGTTATGACGGTTTGGTAATTTCTGACGCGCTGAATATGCACAGTGTTTCGAGTTTATATGAAAAAAAAGGACAACTGGAATGGGAAGCTTTCAATGCTGGAAATGATGTACTTTGTTTTGCTGAAAATGTACCCGAAGGGATTCAAGAAATTCTAAAAAATGCTTCGGCAGAACGAATTGAAGAAAGTTACAATCGATTATGGAAATGCAAGCAAAAAGCTGGAATTATAGACTCAGCAGTTTGTTTGGAGGTTTTGGATGAAAGCAAATTTGATTTTGAGGCAACTTCAAATTTAAATTCGAAAATTGCCAAAAATTGCATCACTAAAATAAGAGAGAATAACAATACCGCAATTGTTTTGGATGCATCAAAGAAAGGAAAGCTTGCAAAAGTAAGTCTTTATAAAAATACTGATAATGCCTTTTTTAGTACGTTATCTAATAAAATACCTTCACCCGAATTTAGTTATGAAAATGGAGAAGACTTAATTCTAAATAATTTAGAAAATGATCTTATTGAATTTGACACTTTAATCATCTCTTTATTTATTCCAAAGGCTAAGCCATTAAATAAATTTGATATTGAAGAAGCTGTTTTAGCTTTTTTGAAGAATATATTTAATACAAAGAAGTGCATTTTATATCTTTTTGGTAATCCTTATGCTTTACAAGTCATTCCAAATTTAGCCTCGGTTGTTGGTATTGTACAAGTTTACCAAGATTTTATCGAATTTCAGGAAAGCGCTGGAATTCAATTAATTGATAATTTAGAATGCAAAGGAAGTCTTCCTGTAAAAATAAGTGGGTTATAAATAAATTGATTAAACCTATGATTTTTTAAAACTTCATAGGTTTTTTTAATATTCTACTCGTTTGAAATTAAACAATTTATTAAAATCATGTAGCTACAATAAATTGAACTTATTTGAAAAATATAAAGCGACGCAATAGACTACACGATTTTTTAGTATAAATTAATAAATTCATATACTATAGTTATTATTGATTGATTCATAAAAACATATAATCAAAAACAATTTATGTAGTGCGTATTTGTCTTACATTTGTAATCACTATTAATATTAATAATCAATAGCAATTATATGGAAAATTCAAATGACCTTGGCAAATGCCCTTTTCATCAAAAAGATGATATTGCTGTAAGCAGTTCTAGTAGTCAAGATTGGTGGCCCAAAGCATTAAACCTAGATATATTAAGTCAACATGATTCAAAAACAAATCCATTAGGAACTGATTTTAATTATGCGGAAGAGTTTAAGAAATTAGACTTAGAGACATTAAAAAATGATTTAAAAAAATCAATGACAGAAAGTCAAGATTGGTGGCCTGCAGATTGGGGGCATTATGGCGGATTAATGATTCGTTTGGCTTGGCATTCAGCTGGAACGTACAGGATTTCAGATGGACGTGGTGGTAGTGGAACAGGAAATCAGCGTTTCGCACCCTTAAATAGCTGGCCTGATAACGGAAACTTAGACAAAGCTAGAAGATTATTATGGCCTATTAAGAAAAAATACGGTAATAAAATCTCATGGGCAGATTTAATTGTTTTAGCGGGAAACATGGCATACGAATCAATGGGTTTCAAAACTTTTGGATTTGCTGGTGGCCGACAAGATATTTGGAGTCCCCAAAAAGAAGTGTATTGGGGAGCTGAAAAAGAATGGTTAGCAAAATCAGGAAGTGAAGGGAGCAGGTATTCTGGAGAAAGAGATTTAGAAAATCCTTTAGCAGCTGTAATGATGGGATTAATTTATGTAAATCCAGAAGGAGTTGATGGAATTCCTGATCCTTTAAAAACGGCTCATGACGTTCGAGTTACATTTGAAAGAATGGCTATGAATGATGAAGAAACGTGTGCATTGACTGCTGGAGGTCATACTGTTGGGAAAGCACACGGAAACGGTGACGCTTCATTATTAGGAAAAGAACCAGAAGGCGGAGAAATTCACGATCAAGGTTTTGGTTGGATCAATCCAAGTGGAAATGGAGCAAATACCATAACGAGTGGATTAGAAGGTTCTTGGACAACACATCCTACGCGTTGGGACAATGAATATTTTCATTTACTATTGACTTATGATTGGGAATTGAAAAAAAGTCCGGCTGGTGCTTGGCAATGGGAACCTATAAACATCAAAGAGGAAGATAAACCTTTTGATGCTTATGACCCTACAGTAAGAAGAAATCCTATCATGACGGATGCAGATATGGCCATGAAAATGGATCCGAAATACAGAGTAATATCAGAGCGGTTTCATGCAGATCCCGCTTATTTTAATGATGTTTTTGCTAGAGCTTGGTTCAAATTAACACACAGAGATTTAGGTCCAAAAAACAGATATTTAGGTGCTGATGTTCCAGCAGAAGAACTAGTTTGGCAAGATCCAATTCCAACAGTAGATTACACTTTGTCAGAATCTGAAATTGAAGACTTAAAAGTAAAATTACTTAATAGCGGTCTAACAAGAGTAGAATTGATCAATACGGCTTGGGACAGCGCTAGAACTTTTAGAGGTTCTGATTATAGAGGAGGTGCAAATGGTGCTAGAATTCGGTTAGCTCCTCAGAAAGATTGGATTGCAAACGAACCAGAAAGGCTTCAAAGAGTGCTTACAAAACTTACTGAAATTCAATCAGGTTTAAGTAAAAAAGTAAGTATTGCAGATTTAATCGTTCTTGGCGGAAGTGCTGCAATTGAAAAAGCAGCTCAAGATGGTGGTTTTAATGTAAAAGTCCCTTTTTATGCAGGAAGAGGCGACTCAACTGATGCGCAAACTGACGCAGCATCTTTTGCTGTTCTAGAACCTACCAATGATGCTTTTAGAAACTTCATGAAAAGAGAATATGTAGCAAAACCAGAAGAGTTAATGCTGGATAAAGCACAATTATTAGGTTTAACAGCTCCAGAAATGATTGTATTACTTGGCGGAATGCGAGTTCTTGGTACCAATTATAATGGAACAAAATTAGGAGTCTTTACAAATAACGAAGGGGTTTTGACAAATGATTTCTTTGTGAATTTAACAGATATGAACTACAGCTGGAAATCAGTTGGAGAAAACGTATACAACATAGTTGATAGAAAAACGGGTGTTACTAAATGGACTGCCTCTCGAGTTGATTTAATCTTTGGTTCTAATTCGATTTTGAGATCTTATGCAGAAGTATATGCACAAGATGACAATAAGGAAAAATTTGTTAATGACTTTATTAAAACTTGGACAAAAGTGATGAATTTAGATCGATTTGATTTGAATTAAACAAACACCAAATTAATATATTTTAGTTTAGAAATCCACTGTTTTACGGTGGATTTATTTTTTTATAAAATACTGTTTTTCAGTATCTTAAAAATTATTTTAATGCTTAATTTGCGAAATTAATAATGATAGGTTTTCTTTATAATTTAATAAGAAAATAGGATTAAATTATTGAAATAATTACCTAACATTGAGTACCTTTGCAGTAAGAAAAAACAATAATAATTTAAATAAAATAATATGTCATTAGTAGGAAAAAAATTCCCAAGTATTGCAGTAGATGCTATTTCAGAAATGGGAGATAATTTGAAAATCAACATTTTTGAAGAAGCTACAAAAAACAACAAAAAAGTACTTTTATTTTGGTATCCAAAAGATTTTACTTTTGTTTGCCCAACTGAATTACACGCTTTTCAAACTGCATTACCTGAATTTGAAAAAAGAAATACAATCGTTATTGGTGCTTCATGTGATACAAATGAAGTTCATTTCGCTTGGTTGAATACTCCTAAAAACAACGGTGGAATTGAAGGTGTAACATACCCTATTCTTGCTGATACAAACAGAAATTTATCTAATATTTTAGGTATTCTTGATATTGATTCTACAGAGTATTCTGAAGAGACTGATTCTGTAATTGTTGAAGGTTCGAATGTTACTTTCAGAGCTACATATCTTATTGATGAAACAGGAAAGATTTTCCACGAAAGTGTAAATGACATGCCTCTTGGTCGTAATGTAAACGAATATTTACGTATGGTTGATGCTTATACTCACATTCAAGAAAAAGGTGAAGTTTGTCCTGCAAACTGGGAAGCTGGAAAAGAAGCAATGAGTGCTGATAGAAATAGTACTGCAGCGTACTTAGGTTCTCACTAAATCATTAATAATGGCGATTTCAAAAATCAATGATAAAGGTAATAAGATATATTAAATATTGCTTTAAAATTGACTTTTGAAATTGCTTTTTAATTTTAAAAAAAAAAGATATGTTAATAGAATTAACCGACGATACGTTACAGGATTTAATCTCTAAAAATGAGAAAGTTGTAGTTCAATTTTCAGCATCATGGTGCGGAAACTGTAGAATTATGAAGCCGAAATTCAAAAAATTAGCTTCAGAGAATGAAGCCATTACTTTTGCTATTGTAGATGCAGAGAATTTTCCTGAATCTAGAAAATTAGCTAATGTAAGTAATTTGCCAACTTTTGCCACTTTTGTCAATGGTAAACTGGTAAACGAAACACAAACTAACAAGCAAGAAGTACTTATTGAATTGGTAAAAGAAATAGTTTAATTTATAATTGGATTATTAAATATTAGAATCTTAAACTTTTTGACAAATCTAATTTTATAAATAATCCTAAAAATCCCTAAAAAATGAAATTACCTGTAATTAAGCATTTAACACAATTTATAGAAGAAAATGATGAAGATTACATCATAGAAACTATTGACGTCCTGGAAGCAATGACTGAGATTTCATCTTTGAAAGATGAAGAATTAGATGTAATAGGTGAATTAATTTCAAATATGTATGGTGCGTTGGAAGTGAATAAACTAGTAAAAGCCGGAGCCGATAAGAAAGAAGCTTTGAATACTTTTATGAAAAGAGTTTTGGGTTCTATAGATAAATAATACAATTCATAATACTACATTATTAAGAACGTACTCCTAAATGAGTGCGTTTTTTTATGCAATAAATTAAACTGTTTGAAGTTTAAAGGTTTACCATTTGAGTCAAAAACACAAACTTTATCCCGTTAATTGAAGACTAATTCTTAATTAATTTTCATACTTTTGAACCTCACAAAAAAAACAAACATCATGGCTTCAATAACTTTAGGAGGAAATCCGATTCATACTTCAGGAGAATTACCAATTGTAGGTAGTAAAATGGCTGATTTCAAATTAATTACGAACGATCTTTCTGTAGTTACACTAAGTGATTATGCTGGTAAAAAATTAATTCTAAATATTTTTCCAAGTATTGATACTGGAACTTGTGCTGCATCTGTTAGGCAATTTAACCAAAACGCAGCCAGTTTATCCAATACAAAAGTATTGTGTATTTCGAGAGATTTACCATTTGCTCAAAAACGTTTTTGTGGTGCAGAGGGACTTGAAAATGTAATAAATTTATCTGATTTTCAAAGTGGTGCTTTTGGAAAAACTAATGGTTTAGAAATTACAGACGGGCCACTAGCGGGTTTACATTCTAGAGCAATTATAGTTCTTGATGAAAATGGAACAATTATACATACAGAACAAGTTTCTGAAATTGCTGACGAACCTAATTACGAAGCTGCTTTAGCGGTACTATAAAACATAATTAATGGAATTTCAAAAAGACAATACCTTCGTTACTGGAAGAATGAAAAGCATGATTTATGCCGTTCAGGGTGCTAAAAAATTAATTACTACAGAACACAGTATAATGGTTCAATTTTCATTAGGAATATTGATGACAATTGCTGGGTTTTATTTTGGAATATCTAAAACAGAATGGCTTTTTCAGATTTTCGCAATTGGTTTAGTTTTAAGTGTGGAGGGTTTAAATACGGCTATTGAGAAAATAGCTGATTTCATTCATCCCAACTATCATGAAAAAATTGGATTTATCAAAGATATTGCTGCAGGCTCGGTATTTTTTGCCGCAACAACGGCTATAACAATTGGTCTAATCATATATATACCTTTTCTTTTTTAGGTAGTAGTACAAACAAGAATGGCAAAAACAACAAAAACAGCTCCTTTAAATAAAAAGACCGATACTAAAGCAGAGACTAAAACTCCATTTCAGCTAACCAAACAACATAAGATTGTTCTTGGCTCTTTGTTGGTTTTATTCTCGATTGCTTTATTATTTGCATTTATTTCTTTTTTCATTTATGGAAAACAAGATCAAAGTGCTGTTCAGGAATTAACCGATCGTTCAGAAGTGGTTGAAAACTGGCTGGGTAAATTTGGTGCTTACTTAGCGGATTTACTTATATATAAAGGCTTTGGGCTTGCTGCATTTATATTTGTACGTTTATTTTTTCTTACAGGAATCTATATGGTTCTTGGAATTAGTGTACGAAAATTAAAAAACATCTGGTTCTGGGATTTATTCGTAATCATTATTTTATCAGTATTATTTGGTTTTTTTGCAACTTCTGCTCCAGAATTAGGCGGAACAATTGGATTCGAGCTGAATTTATTTATTCAGGATTATCTTGGAAAAATAGGAACTTTATTGATTTTGTTATTTGGATTAATAATATACATTATTTTCAAAATGAAACTTTCCCCAGAAAGTATTCAATCCTTTTTTAATGATGGTAAAAAAGAAAT
This sequence comes from uncultured Flavobacterium sp., assembly GCA_965366105.1. Classification (GTDB taxonomy): domain Bacteria; phylum Bacteroidota; class Bacteroidia; order Flavobacteriales; family Flavobacteriaceae; genus Flavobacterium. The sequence continues at coordinate 18,450 of CBDUEE010000010.1, forward strand.
CAAAGCAGATTCAATAACAAATTCTTTAAATAATAAAAAAGGAGATTATAATCTAGAAGAGTTTGCTGTTGCCGATGAAGAACTGGATACTATTCATTTAAAAACAAATGGTACTCAATTTGAAATTAATAAAGAAGCCTTAAAACCCACGATTACTAACTCATCGGATATTAATAGAGATCCAATTGCAAAAACGCTTGCAATGGAAATTACACCACCACCTTTTCCCGAAGTTATTGCTACTGCAAATGAATCATTTGTAATCGAAACAGCGCCAGAGGAGGATATTATCGAGGAAAATCTAGCTTCAAGATTAGTTGCTGATTTTGGATTATTCGATCCTACTTTGGATTTATCCAATTATAAATTTCCAACAATTGATTTACTAAAAGAGTATTCAACGGGAGGAATTACGATAAACCAAGAAGAATTAGAAGAAAATAAAAACCGAATTGTAGATACGCTTCGCAATTACAAAATTGAAATAGCACAGATAAAAGCAACCGTTGGTCCATCAGTTACCTTATACGAAATAGTACCAGAAGCAGGAATACGTATTTCTAAAATTAAGAGTTTAGAAGATGATATTGCCTTATCGCTATCGGCTTTAGGAATTCGTATCATTGCTCCAATTCCTGGAAAAGGTACTATTGGTATTGAGGTTCCTAATAAGAATCCAACGATGGTTTCTATGAAAAGTGTTATTGGTTCAGCTAAATTTCAGGAAGCAGAAATGGAATTACCAATTGCCCTTGGAAAAACAATTTCAAACGAAACCTTTGTTGTTGATTTAGCCAAAATGCCTCACTTGTTGATGGCTGGAGCAACTGGACAAGGAAAATCAGTTGGATTAAATGCGGTTCTAACTTCACTATTATATAAAAAACATCCTGCTGAAGTTAAATTTGTTTTGGTCGATCCTAAAAAAGTAGAATTGACACTTTTTAATAAAATAGAAAGGCACTATTTAGCAAAACTTCCGGATATGGATGATGCCATTATCACTGATAATGCAAAAGTAGTTAATACCCTGAACTCTCTTTGCGTAGAAATGGACAATCGTTATTCTTTATTAAAGGATGCAATGGTACGTAATATTAAAGAATACAATGATAAATTTAAGGCTCGAAAATTGAATCCTGAAAATGGACATCGCTTTCTTCCTTACATAGTATTAGTCGTTGATGAGTTTGCCGATTTGATAATGACGGCCGGAAAAGAAGTTGAAGTTCCCATTGCCCGTTTAGCGCAACTAGCACGTGCCATTGGTATTCACTTGATTATTGCAACACAAAGACCATCTGTAAATGTGATTACAGGTTTGATAAAAGCCAATTTCCCTGCTAGAATTGCTTTTAGAGTAACCTCTAAAATTGACTCTCGAACGATTCTTGATACTCAAGGAGCAGATCAATTAATAGGACGTGGAGATATGCTTTACACCAATGGGAATGATGTAGTGAGGGTGCAGTGTGCTTTCATCGACACACCTGAAGTAGAGAAAATTACGGAATTTATTGGTTCTCAGAAAGCTTATGCTACTGCTTATTTACTTCCAGAATTTATTGGAGAGGAAAGTGGCATTAATCTTGATATGGATATATCAGATAGAGACACTTTGTTTAGAGAAGCGGCAGAAATAATAGTTAACGCACAACAAGGATCAGCATCATTACTACAAAGAAAATTAAAATTAGGTTACAACAGGGCGGGTAGGTTGATAGATCAGTTAGAAGCAGCTGGAATTGTAGGTCCTTTTGAAGGTAGTAAAGCGCGAAGCGTAAATATTCTCGATATGAGTTCTCTTGATCAATTTTTCAATAATGAACAAAATAAATAATACGATGAAATTAAAAATTCAAGATTCAAAAAAAAATCACATACAAACAATCAGTAAGAGGATATTTTTAATAACTGCTTTGCTATTGTTTGGTTTTTCGATACAAGCTCAAGATAAAAAAGCAAAAGAACTTTTAGATGAAGTTACCAATAAAGTTAAAAATTATGATAACATAACGATCGATTTTAAATATTCTTTAAATAATACAAAAGAGAATATTAATCAAGACAGTAAGGGTAATGTTACGATGAAAGGGAACCAATATGTGTTAAATTTCATGGGTGTTACAAAAATTTTTGACGGAAAAAAAACCTACACTATTGTTCCAGAAGATGAAGAAATTACTGTTTCTACTGTTAATGATAAAGATGATAATGCTATAACACCTTCTAAAATGCTTACTTTTTTCAATTCGGGATACAAATACAACATGGATATATTGCAAAACGTGAAAGGAAGGAAAATTCAGTATATCAAATTGATACCCACAAATGCTAGAGACCAAAGAAAAGAAGTGCTATTGGGGATCGATGTTCAGACAAAACACATTTACAATTTGATAGAAGTGGGTAAAAAAGGTACAAAAACAACATTAACGGTTAATTCTTTCAAAACCAACCAACCTTTGTCAAAAAATCAATTTACATTTGCGGGAAGTAAATACCCAAATTACTACATCAACAAATTAGATTAAAGCACTAGGTGAAAATTCTTGACAAATACTTATTAAAAACCTTTTTGACTACATTTGCTACTGTATTTGTAATCCTATTTTTTATATTTATACTTCAAACCGTTTGGTTATTTATATCTGAGTTAGCTGGTAAAGATTTAGATCTAATTATGGTTATCAAATTTTTGGCTTTTTCAATGCCTAGAATTGTTCCTTTAGTTTTACCGCTTTCAATACTATTGGCTTCGATAATGAGTTTTGGAAATTTAGCTGAAAATTATGAATTTGCAGCAATGAAATCTTCTGGAATTTCATTACAAAGAGCGATGCGAAGTTTAACCGTATTTATTGTTTTATTGAGTATAGTTGCTTTTTTCTTTGCAAATAATGTAATCCCCTTTGCTGAATATAAATTTATAAATTTTAGGAAAAATATTGCACAACTTAAACCAGCTTTGGCCATCGCGGAAGGACAATTTAACGATGTTGGCTTTTATAATATTAAAGTCAATAAAAAAAGTGGCCCCGAGGGAAATACACTTACGGGTATTACTATTCATAAAAAGTCACAAAATGGCGAAGGAAATAAAACTGTAATAAAGGCTAAAAACGGAGAGTTAATAAGCAGCGAAAAATCGAGTATATTACAGTTAGTGCTCAATAATGGTTATTATTACGAAGATATAACTCCTAAAAACTACGAGGATCGTAATAAAACACCTTTTGTGAAAAGTTCTTTTAAAAAGCAAATTATTAACATCGATTTATCTGAATTGAATAAAGTAGATGTTGATAAAGAATCTGTTGCAAATACGAATACTATGCTTAACGTTACTGAATTAAAATACACTTTGGATTCATTAAATAAGAATATGAAAACTGATATCATTTCATTTGCAGAAAACAGTAATAGTAAAATAGTGTTTCCTCTGAAAAATAATTTGATTGTAAGCCAGAAAAGTAAACCACTTCCAAACGACATTCTTTCCTTGTATACAAACTTAGAAAAACTGGAAATTTTAAAAATGGCTAGTAGTAATATTGCAAATAGTGTATACTCTATAGATACGTCAAACACTGAATTTGTTAATAAACAAAAAAATATAAACAATCATTTACTGGCATTTTACGACAAATTTGTAATTGTTTTTGCTTGCTTTCTAATGTTTTTTATAGGAGCTCCGTTAGGCGCAATTATAAGAAAAGGAGGATTAGGACTTCCTATTGTTTTTGCTATTTTAATATTCATAACTTTTCATTTTATAAATACTTTTGGGAAAAGATTAGCTCAAGAAAACGGAATGACTCCATTTGTGGGTGCGTGGTTGTCTTCTTTTGTTTTAACTCCATTAGCTATTTTGCTGACCTACAGAGCTACAAATGATATAGGATTAATAAATATGGATGGTATACTAGCACCTTTCCAAAAAATACTTAAAAAAATATTCCCATCACAAAACTAATACCCTAAATGGACTTAAATAAAATACAACTCAACACAATTGAAGAGGCAATAGAAGATATTCGTCAAGGAAAAATTATAATTGTTGTTGATGATGAAGATCGTGAAAATGAAGGTGATTTTTTGGCTGCAGCCGAAAAAGTGACTCCAGAGATGATTAATTTCATGGCCACTCACGGACGAGGGCTAATTTGTGCACCTTTAACAGAAAGTCGCTGCAAAGAATTAGGGCTACATGTTATGGTTACTAATAATACAGATCCAATGGAAACTGCCTTTACGGTTTCGGTAGATTTAAGAGGAAATGGAGTTACTACTGGAATTTCTGCAGCAGATAGAGCAAAAACGGTATTAGCATTAGTAAATGCTGAAACAAAACCACATGACTTAGCGAGACCGGGTCATATTTTTCCATTAATTGCCAAGCAAGGAGGTGTTTTGAGAAGAACAGGTCATACCGAAGCAGCAATTGATTTTGCTCGCTTAGCTGGATTTAAATCAGCAGGAGTGATTGTCGAAATCATGAATGAAGATGGTACAATGGCACGTTTACCACAATTGGTAGAAGTAGCTAAAAAGTTTGATTTAAAATTAGTTTCAATTGAAGCATTAGTTGCCTACCGCATGCAACATGATAGTTTGATTATCAAAAAAGAAGATTTTGATATAGAAACGCGTTTTGGAGCTTTCCGTTTAAGAGCTTATCAGCAAACGACCAATAAACAAATTCATATTGCCTTAACAAAAGGAACTTGGAATTTAGGTGAGCCTATATTGACAAGAATCAACTCCTCGCAAGTTAATAATGATATTTTGGGAACATTGACCAATAATGCAGATCAACAATTGGATGATATGTTCAAGATAATTAACCAACAAGGCAAAGGAGCCGTTATCTTTATTAATCAGGATATGCAATCGGTAAATTTATTAAATCGCATCGCTGAATTGAAAGAATTACAGACAGGAGGGGAGATGAAAGCGCCAAAAATTAAAATTGATAATAAAGATTTTGGTATTGGGGCACAAATTCTACATGATATTGATATTTCAATGATTAGATTGGTATCTAATACTAAACAAGAAAAACGTGTTGGAATGATTGGTTATGGTCTTGAAATCACAGAATACGTTACGTATTAAAGTAATTTAGTATTTTTTTTTAAAATATTTTTTAAGGTAAAACAAAGGAAATGAAACGATTAAAAAATAGTTCTAAAAACAGTTGAAATTTTTATCTAAATTGTTTTTGTAAACCGAAAAAGGTACTTATATTTGCACTCGCAATCAGATAACGAAAGCGACATACTGGAGAAATGGCAGAGCGGTCGAATGCGGCAGTCTTGAAAACTGTTGACTGTAACAGGTCCGGGGGTTCGAATCCCTCTTTCTCCGC